>NZ_JASGSR010000145.1:0-18410 GCF_040446015.1 Bradyrhizobium sp. INPA03-11B | reverse complement strand
GTCCTATTGCGATCCGCGCCGCTTCCGCGTGCGTGCCTATCCGGTCAGCGTCGAGCCGGGCACCAATGTGGTGAAGGGACCGTACGTCGCCGAGACCATCAAGGTCGCGGTGGAGAGCGACTACGTGGTGGTGGATCTGTAGCCGCGATCGTCCCGGAATCCAGTTCACCGGAGATGGCAATCGGTGAGCGTGATGCGAACCATTCTGTTGCGCGCGTTTGGCCGCCCGCAGGGCCTCTTGGGGCGGCTGGGCGGCGTCATCATGGCGCGCACCAATGCCGATTGCGGCGCGTGGGTGACGGATCTTCTTGAGATCGAACCGGACGACCGCGTGCTGGAAGTGGGGTTCGGCCCCGGCGTCGTCATTCAACGCCTGTCGAGTTTGTCGCCGGCCGGCTCCGTCGCGGGCATCGATGCGTCACAGGAGATGGTCGGGCAAGCTCGCGCACGGAACGCGACCGCGGTCGGGGATGGCCGTATCGACCTGCGGCTCGGCTCCGTGGAGCACTTGCCGTTCGACGACGGCAGCTTCGACAAGGTGTTGGCGATCAATTCGATGCAGGTTTGGCCGGACGCTGTCGCCGGATTGCGGGAGATTCGGCGCGTGATGAAGCCGGGCGGCAGGATCGCGCTCGGCTTCACGTCTTATTCCGGACAGCCCAGGGAAGGCGTGGTGGAGAAGCTCGAGGCCGCGGGCTTCACCGCGGCTCGCTTGGTGGACGCGGAGGAGCGGTTCTGTGCTTTGGCGACGAAAACCTCGTAGGGTGGGTTAGCGAAGCCTAACCCAGCCTACATTCCACATTCATTCCGCCATCATCTGCCGTTCCCGCGCGTAGCGCACCAGCGCGACGAAGCGATAGATGCCGTGCACGAATTTTCCATAGGGCATGGTGATGAACAGTGCGAACACCACGCCGAGGTGCACGGCCAGCAGCGGGCCCATCGCGGCGCTCTCGCGCCACAGCAGCAGAGCAAGGCCGGTGATGCTTGTCAGGAACAGCATCAGGATGAACGCGGTGTCCATGCCCATGGCCTGCTCGTCGATCGGCACCCGGTCGCGCTTCCATTTCTCCGACAAGAGCCCGATCGGGCCGACCACGAGGCCGATGCCGCCGAGCGTGCCGAGCACGACCGGCAGGTCCCACCACGCATAGGGCGCCTCGCGCGCTAGCAAATAGTGATAGAGCGTGCCGACACAGGTCGCGGCGAAGCACAGCAGGAAGCCGTAGAACGTGAAGTGGTGATAAAGCTTGCGGCGGTCGGTCGGATGGTCGTCCTCGTTGAAGCAGCCGACGCCACCACCGTCGAGATAACGCAGCTCGCCGGCGTCGCGGACCGCCTGCAACAGCGCCTTCGCGTCGGTCGTCATGCCGACCGGCTCGCCGATATCGCGCCAGAACGCGCGCACGCCCATCGCGAGCGCGAGGATCGCGTAGAGCAGGGCTGCGCCGAACAGCAGCGCCATCGCATTGTGCGGCATCAACTTGTAGAACGCGCCGGGCCCGGTGTGGATGCCGGTGAGCACGCCGCGGTCGTTGATCGCGGCGAAGCCGAAGATGAAGGCGGCGACGCTAAGCGCCGCGATCACGCTGATGATCAGGCCATTGCGGGCGAACGCGCCGGAGAACGCACGCGGCCAGGCATAGGCGGCGTAGGATTCGGCGCGCGCGACCGCGAGCGTCTTCGGGACATTGACGTTGAACTCGTGCGGCGGCGAGAACTGGCAGTCGGTGTAACAGGCGCCGCAGGAATGGCAGAGATTGGCGAGATAGTTCAGGTCGCCGTCGGAGAACGCGCGGCGCATCTCCATCGCGGGAAACACCGCGCACAGGCCCTCGCAATAGCGGCAGGAATTGCACACCGTCATCAAACGGTCGGCTTCCTCCAATGTCCTCGTCCCGTGCATCGTTAGTGTATCCCGTATCTCGCTACTTCTTCGTCAATCCCTTGCCTTCCAGCCATGTCTGGATCAGGCCGGCGACCTCGGCGTTGTTCTTGTCCATCATCATCATGTGCGAATTGCCCTTGATGCCGGCCTTGGGCAGATCGACCACGTCGACGCTGCCGCCGGCGGCGCGGATGGCGTCGGCGAAGGCGCCACCGGTGGCGCGGATCTTCGGCCAGCGTGAATCGCGCTCGATATAATCGCCATAGACCATCAGCGTCGGAATGTTCTTCAAGCTTTCGACCTTGGCGGGATCGCCGACGCCGGCCGGCTCGATCGCGATCAGCGCCTTCACCTTGTCGGGCCGCGCCTGCGCGACCTTGAAGCCGAACGTGCCGGCCTGGCTGTGGAACAGGATGATGCACGGGCCGACGCGATCGATCTCGGCGATGTAGGCCGCGATCGTTGCATCATCGGTGGTAGTCCAGCGCGGCACATTCTGCTTGACGAAGTTCTCGTAGCCTTCGTTCGGGAACTGGCTGCCGGGCATCAGCCGACGCTTGGCCGGATCGGGATCGTAGGAACCAGCGCCGTCGCCGATCCGGAAGCGCTCGAACGGATTGGCTGCGGTGAGAAACACCGGCTCGCCCTTGAAGATATCAGGGTATTGCGCCCAGCCGGCGCGGCCGCGCTCGACGGCATCCGAATTGTAGACGTTCCAGCCCTTGCGGAGGAAATAGTTCAGCCAGCCTTCGCGTCCGTCCGGCGTCGTCTCATAGGTGACGCCGGTCAGCCCGCCGCCATGCCACAGCAGCAGCGGATAGGCGCCCTTCTCGTTCTGCGGCAGGAAGTACTGCACGTACATCTGCTCGACCTGGTAGGTGCCGTTCGGATCGACCTTGGCCGGCACGCCGCCGGGCGTGAAGGTGACCTCCTTGACCGGCTTGCCGGATATCTCGACCAAACGGCCGCCGACATGGAACGAGCCCATGTCACGCAGCGCGATCGGTTCGGCGGCATGAGCGGGCTCCGAAGCTATCAGGATCGCCGTAGCGGCAGCGATTACAAGGCGTGGCATGCGACCTCCGATCTTCCCCTTCTCCCCGCGTGCGGGGAGAAGGTCGGGATGAGGGGGGCTCTCCCAGCACTGTGCTCTTGGAGAATCCCCCTCACCCGGATCGCATCTGCGATGCGATCCGACCTCTCCCCGCAGGCGGGGCGAGGTGAATAGAATGCGGTGCTCAGTTCCGCGCATTCTTCGCCGCTTCCCGCCCGGCGACGCGGCCGAACACGCTGCCGATAGTCATGCCGATGCCGGCGGCGTAGCCCTTGCCGAGCACGTTGCCGGCCATGATCTCGCCGGCGGCGAACATGTTGGCCGACGGCTTGCCGTCCTTCATCAGCATCCGTGACTGCTTGTCCACGCGGGTGCCGAGATAGGTGAAGGTGATGCCGGGCCGCACCGGATAGGCGAGGTAGGGCGGCGTCTCGATCTTCCGCGCCCAGTGTGTCTTCGCCGGGGTGATGCCTTCGGTAGCGCAGTCGTCGAGGATGGTATGATCGAACGTGCCGGGCTGCACCGCGGCGTTGAACTCGGTGATGGTCTTTTCCAGCGCCGCCGCGTCGAGCTCGAGCTTGCCGGCGAGCTCGGCGATCGTCGCGCCCGCGATCGGCGGAAACAGCGTCGGCATGAAGCTCGTCACCACGGTCGAGTCGAAGATGATGTAGGCGATCTGGTCCGCCTGCGCTGCGACCAGGCGGCCCCAGATTGCATAGCGCTTCGGCCAGATGTCCTCGCCTTCGTCATAGAAGCGCTCGGCATGCTTGTTGACCACAATGCCGAACACCACCGAGTCGTGGCGCGTGATGATGCCGCCGTCGAATTTCGGCGCGCGGGCGTCGATCGCCACCGCATGGCACTGCGTCGGATCGCCGATCTCCTGCACGCCCTTGGCCAGCAGCATCTTGAGGATCGCGCCGCGATTATACGGCGTGCCGCGGATCAGGAAATTGTCGGCAGCCTCGCCCCAATATTGCTTCAACCATTCGATGTTGGCCTCGAAGCCGCCGGCGGCCGCGACCAGCGTCGAGGCGCGCACCTCGGTCCTGCCGCCGACCGGCTGCTTCAGCTGCGCCGAGAGGAACATGCCGTGCTCGATGTTCAGATCGATCACCTCGGCATCGTAGAGAATGTCGACGCCGAGCTCCTCGGCGGTGCGATAGAGCGCATTCAGCATCGCGCGGCCGCCACCGAGGAAAAACGAGTTGGTGCGGCCGAGGCTCAGCGTGCCACCGAGTGAGGGCTGCCAGCGCACGCCCTGTTCGACGATCCAGTTCAATATGTCCTTGGACTCGTGGATCATGAAGCGGGCCAGTTCCTCGTCGGTCTGGCCGCCGGTCACCAGCAGCAAATCCTTCCAGAACTCCTCCTCGGTGTAGGGGCCGGTGAGGATCTCGGTCGCCGCGTCATGGGCGCAGCGCATGTTGCGGGTGTGGCGGGTGTTGCCGCCGCGGTAGAATTTCGGGGCGCCTTCCAGCACCAGCACGGAGGCGCCGGCGCGCCGTGCGCTGATCGCAGCGCAAAGGGCTGCGTTGCCGCCGCCGATCACCAGCACGTCGAACCTGCGTGTCAGATCAACCATGCGTTCTTGTGATCGTTGTTGGCATGGAAAGCAACATGTCGGGGCAGGCGATCGGCCTGCCCCGAATGCATATGCCAATCAGGCCGCGACCGTCTTGCGTTGCTCGATGGTCTGGCCGCCGCGATAGACGATCAGCGCGGCGATGATGCCGAGCGCCGCGCCGAACATCAGCCAGTAGGCCGGCGAGGCCTTGTCGCCTGTCCATGCAATGAGTTTGGTCGCGACAAAGGGGGTGGCGGTGCCGAACACGCCTGCAGCCAGTGCGAATGCGATCGAGAAGCAGGTGGTGCGAACATGCGCTGGGACGATCTCGACGAGGCAGCCGAGCATGGTTCCGCTGTAGACGCCGAAATAGAACGAGAACATCATAGCAACCGCAAGGAGTTTGCCGAAGCTTGGGGCTCCCGCGAGCCAGTGCAGAGCTGGATATGCGGTTACGAGCGCAAGACATGCAATTGCCAGAAGCACCGGCTTGCGGCCTATCCGGTCAGAAACTGCACCGCCGACCGGATTCCAGATGAAGTTCGTTACAGCAACCAGAAGCGTGACGAGCAAGGAATCCGCCGCCGAGAGTTTGAGCTCCTTGCCGAACCCCGGCGCATACACCGTGACGAAGTAGAAGGTCGTTGTGGTGAGAACGGCGATCATCATGCCTAGAACGACAATGCGCCAGTTCGCAATCGCCGATGCAAATACCTCGGAGGCCGTCGGATGCTTCTTCATGGCGAGGAAGGCGGGGGTTTCCTCAAGCGAGCGGCGCAACACGAAGATCACGGGAATGATCATGCAGCCGACGAAGAAGGGAATGCGCCAGCCCCAAGCGGCAATGGTGTCGGCCGGCAGGCTCTGATTGAGGATGTAGCCGAGAATCGAAGCGACGAAGATCGCCACCTGTTGGCTGGACGATTGGAACGAGGTGTAGAAGCCACGATTGCCGGGCGTGGAGATCTCGGCGAGATAGACCGAGACGCCGCCGAGTTCGACGCCGGCAGAGAAGCCCTGCAGCAGGCGGGCGATGACAACAATTATCGGCGCGGCGACGCCGATCGTCGCATAGCTCGGGCAGATGGCGATCACCACAGTGCCGACCGCCATGATCGCAAGCGTGACGATCAAGCCCTGACGTCGGCCGATCCTGTCGATATAGGCCCCGAGCACGATCGCGCCGACCGGGCGCATCAGGGCGCCGATCCAGAACACGCCATAGGCAAGCAGCAGCGAGGCGGTTGGATCGGTCGAGGGAAAAAAGACGTTGCCGATGATTGGCGCATAGAAGCCGAACAGGAAGAAATCGAATTGCTCGAGGAAATTGCCGCTGGTCGCGCGCAGGATGGCGCCGAGACGTGACTTGATTTGCGGTGCTTGCGATGGACTCGACTGCGACATAACGCCCTTTCCTCCCCGTGACGAAATGGCCGGCGCAAATTGTTTCGCCGGCCAAGGCAGTTGACTGCCATATGCGGCAATTTGGCACGCCCATCCGGCGTGACCAACCCGAAATCGCGCCGCTGCTATCGGAAAAAAGCCGTAGAGAAAAACTGCGTGCGCCGCATCAGGCGGTGGTATGCGCAGCGGCGCCGAGCCAGGAGCGGAATGCCGACAGCTTCGGTGAATCGGCGCGTCCCTGCGGCGTGACCAGATAGAAGCCGGCATCGGCCGGCAGCGCGATCTTGAAGGGAACCACGAGGCGGCCCTTGGCGATGTCGTCCTGCACATAGGAGGTGCGGCCCATCGCGATGCCGATGCCGTCGATCGCGGCCTGGATCGTCACGAACAGCAGGTCGAAAGTCACGCCAGGCTGCTTCGAGATGTCGGTCGGCAGCCCGGCCGCGGTCAGCCATAGCCGCCAGTCGTCGCTGTTGGCGTTGCTGGTGTGCAGCAGCACGTGATCCCTGAGGTCCTCGGGGCATTTGAGCGGCCTGGTTCCCTGCAGCAGCGACGGGCTACACACCGGAAACAGTTCGTCCGCCATCAGCCAGTCCGCGCGCAGGCCGGCCCATTGGCCGCGGCCATAGCGGATCGCGGCGTCGACCTTGTCGCGCTGGAAGTCGACCAGGCTGGTCGAGGTCGTGATGCGGACATCGATGCCAGAATGCGCCTCCTGGAAGGCCGACAGCCGCGGCAACAGCCATTTCGCCGCGAGCGATGCCAGCGTCGAAACCGTCAGCACGTGACCGTCATCCCGGCGCAGCAGCCGGTCGGTCGCGAGCCTGAGGTCGTTGAAGGCGGCGCGGACGCCGGGAAGGTATTCGGTAGCCTCCGGCGTCAGGCTCAGCGAGCGGTTCTGGCGGATGAACAGGCGGACGCCGAGCTCTTCCTCGAGCCGCCGGATCTGATGGCTGATCGCGGTCTGGGTCACGTTCAGCTCGGACGCCGCCAGCGTGAAGCTCATGTGCCGCGCGGCGGCTTCGAATGCCCGTAGTCCATTCAGCGAAGGCAGGCGGCTGGTCATCCCTCGGGTGTCTCCAATACATGACTTTAATTCATGCGAAGCGGTACAAAGTGTCGTTTGTGAACGGGCCGAATAGCTCCGATATTACCGTTAACAGGTTACCGATAGGAGCCGTAAATGTCCATTTTCACCCATGAATCGATGACAAATCATCATACGCCGGATCATCATGCGTCGGGCCTTTTGAACCAGGTAGGCGAAACCCTCCATGTCTGGTGGGAGCGCTATGAGCGCCGCCGCGAGCTGTCGCAGTGGACCGAGCGTGACCTGCACGACATCGGCATGTCCCGCAGCGACATCGTTTTCGAGACCGAGAAGCCGTTCTGGCGGGCCTGAGAGGGGCGCCATCGCCGGCGCTGCCTCAGTGAGGGGCGCCGGCCAGTTTCTTCACCGAGGAGCGTGTCATGACTGCGCTGCATCTCGACGATCTCAAGCAATATTCTGACGTGCTGCGCGCCAAGAACGGCAGCGAGATCAAGGTGCGCTTCGTCGAGCCGCGCGACCGCGAAGAGCTGCAGAGCTACATCCGCTCGCTCTCTGCGGGGTCCCGTTACAACCGCTTCCTGGGTGCATTGAGCGAGCTGCCGAAGACGGAGCTCGAGCGTTTCGTTCACGTCGGCGAGGCTGACCGGTTCACGGTGGTCGCGACGATGCTGGTCGATGGTTTCGAGACCATCGTCGGCGAAGCCCGTTACGCCTTCCATGCCGATACGTCGAGCGTCGAGTTCGGCCTGTCGATCGATGACCGGTGGCAGGGCCACGGCATTGGCAAGGCGCTGTTGAAGAATCTCGAATGCCGCGCGGCGTCCTTTGGAGCCGAGCGCATCTTTGGCGACACGTTGCGGTCCAACGCGACGATGATCGGCCTCGCCCGCAAATCCGGTTATGCCTTCGCTGCAAGCCCCGGCGACTGGAAGCTGGTGCGCTTCGCGAAAGAGATCCACGTCGAACCGCAAGACATTCCTTGTGCCAGCTGGCGGCTTGCCGCCACTTCCCGCTCGGCCGCGATGTCCTCGCTTGCGGTTTGACTGACTAGGCCCGGTTCTGGCCCCTCCAGAACCGGGCCCTTTTCTTTTTGATTTCCCTGTCCCTTCAACTTGCCCGCTGCCGCCTCTCCCCTTGTGGGTGAGGGGTGCGGTCTCTCGGCAGGCTCGCCCTCAGGAGGGACCTGAACCCTTCACCCGGATTGCATCTTCCGATGCAATCCGACCTCTCCCACAAGGGGAGAGGTGGCTTCAAGGGCGCTACGCGCTCAGCTCCCCCGGAACACCGGCTTGCGCTTCTCGATGAAGGCCTGCACCGCCTCCTTGTGATCTGCGGTCGTGGTGAGCCGGATCAGCCGCTCGGCCTCGTGGTCGCGCGCGGTGGCGAAATCGAACTGCAGCGCCTCGTCGAGATTGTCCTTCATGTAGCGCAGCGCCAGGGTCGGGCCTTCGGCGATCGACTTCGCGAGCGCAAACGCCTCGTCCTGCAGCGTCTCGTCGGGCACCACGCGGTTGACGAGGCCGATCTGTTCGCATCTGGTGGCATCGACCTTCTCGGAGGTGAACATCAGCTCACGAGCACGCGAGGTGCCGACCAGGCGGGTCAAGAGCCAAGCCATGCCGTAATCGCCGCTCAGCGCCACGCGCAGATAGCCGGTCGAGATGAAGGCGGATTGCGCGGCGATCCGGATGTCGCAGGCCATCGCGATCGCAAGGCCGGCGCCGACCGCGGGGCCGGGCAGCGCGGCAATGGTCGGCTTGCGCACCGAGGCGAGCGCGCCGGTGAGCAGGCGCTGGCGCTCCTGCAGATCCGCAACCTTGTCCTCATAGGACATTTCGAGCTTCTTCGGGTCGCGGTTGGCGCCCATGCCCTTGACGTTGCCGCCGGCGCAGAACGCCTTGCCGGCGCCGGTGACGAGCAGCACGCCGACCTCGGGGTTCTCGCCGCAGGTCCGGATCATCGTGCGCAGCGCCGGCGTCAGCGTGTCCGACAGCGAGTTGCGGGCATCGGGGCGGTTCAGCGTGATGACGGCGACGCGGTCGCGGATCACGCAGAGCAGTTCGTCGGTGCCGGTCTCGATCTTGATTTCGCTGGTCATGTTTCCTTCCCCTGTTTTCGTCGTCATTGCGAGGAGCGAAGCGACGAAGCAATCCATTCTTCCGCTTGCGGTGG
Source organism: Bradyrhizobium sp. INPA03-11B (assembly GCF_040446015.1). Lineage (NCBI taxonomy): Bacteria > Pseudomonadati > Pseudomonadota > Alphaproteobacteria > Hyphomicrobiales > Nitrobacteraceae > Bradyrhizobium > Bradyrhizobium sp. INPA03-11B. The sequence continues at coordinate 9,274 of NZ_JASGSR010000145.1, read as the reverse complement.
CATGGATTGCTTCGCTTCGCTCGCAATGACGAATTTGGCGGTGGCTGATGCCTAAGCCTACGCCGCTTACATGATCTCCGTCATCTCAAAACTTCTCAACCCAGGGCCGCAATTCCAGCTCCCAGGTCCAGGCGCTGCGTGGCTGCTGCAGCACGTTCCAATAGCTCAATGCAATCGCGTCGGGATCGAGCATCGAGTCCGGCTTGTCGGCGGGCTCGGCGCGCGCGGCGCTGCGGATGCCGCCGTCGATCACGAAATGCGCGACATGGATGCCTTGCGGCGACAGTTCCCGCGCCATGCTCTGCGCCAGGCCGCGCAGCGCGAACTTGCCCATCGCGAACGGCGCCGATTGCGCATAGCCCTTCACGCTGGCGGAGGCGCCGGTGAACAGGATCGCGCCTTTCTTGTTGGGCAGCATGCGCTTCGCCGCCTCCTGCGCCACCAGGAAGCCGCCGAACGCCGAGACGGCGATCGCCTGTTCGACCTCGGAGGGGACGAGCTCGACGAACGGCCCGCGGCTGCGGCCGCTGGCATTATAAACCACGAGATCGGGCGTTCCGATCTCGCGCTCGACCAGACCGAACAGACGCTCGACATCCTCGGCCTTGGTGGTATCGCAGGCATAAGCGCGCGCGCCGGTTTCGGTGCAGAGCGCGCCGAGCTTCTCGATGCTGCGGGCGCCCAGCGCCACGCGAATTCCCTCTCGCGAAAATAGCCGCGTCAGCGAGGCGCTGAGGCCCGCGCCGGCACCGACGATCAGGGCGATCTTGTACTTGGGAATATCCATTGGGCTTTCCTTTGCTCGGCCGGAGGAGGATAGTCGTGCCCAAACAAATGAGCACCGCAGCCGGGAATTCAATGCAGCCGCACAAGCAGGATCTGAAAACGCCGCCCCCCAGCCAGCCGGGCCTGCTGGCGCCCGACACGACGGGAATGAATTTCTACCGCGCCGATCCGGCGCTGACCGATCTTCTGAAACTGCATTTGCCCGAGGCCTTGTTCCGCCACATCGAGCCTCATCTTGACCGGCTCGGCGGCTTGGCCGGCGGCCATCTCGACGAATGCGCGCGGCTTGCCGATCGCCACACGCCGGTGCTGCACCAGCGCGACAAGTTCGGCCGCGACGTACAGACAATCGAATATCATCCGGCTTATCGCGAGATCGAGAAGGCCGCGTTCGGCGAATTCGGCATCCACGCGCTGTCGATCCGCAAGGGCATCATGGGCTGGCCCGACATATATCCCGTCGTCGCCAAGCACGCCTTCACCTTCCTGTTCAACCAGGCCGAATTCGGCATGGGCTGCCCGATCAACGTCACCGATGGGTGCGCCAAGCTGCTCAATAATTTCGGTAGCGAGGCGTTGAAGGCGAAATATCTCGACGGCTTGACCCAGACCGACATGAGCAAGCTGACGCAGGGCGGCCAGTTCATGACCGAGAAGGAAGGCGGCTCCGACGTCGGCACGCTGACCACGCGCGCGGTGCAGGAAGGCGACCACTGGCGGCTCTATGGCGAGAAATGGTTCTGCTCGAACGCCGACGCCAAGGTGGTGATGCTGCTGGCGCGCCCCGAGGGCGCGGGGCCGGGTACCAAAGGCGTCGGCCTGTTCTTGATGCCGCGGTTCCTCGATGACGGCTCGCAGAACCACTACCGGATCGTGCGGTTGAAGGACAAGCTCGGCACCCGGTCGATGGCCTCCGGCGAAATCAAATTCGACGGTGCGATCGCCTACGCGGTCGGCAAGCTCGACCGTGGCTTCGTGCAGATGGCCGAGATGGTGAACTCGTCGCGGCTCTCCAACGGCGTGAAATCGACCGCGCTGATGCGCCGGGCCTGGCACGACGCCATCACCGTGGCGCGGAGCCGCGTGGTGTTCGGCCAGCGCATCATCGATCTGCCGCTGGCGCGGCGGCAATTGATGAAGATCATGCTGCCGACCGAGCAGGCGCTGTCGATGAGCTTTTTGACCGCGGACGCGCTCGACCGCGCCGAGGCCGGCAGCCAGGATGCCGCGGCGCTGCTCCGCATCCTGACCCCGACGCTGAAATTCCGCGCCACCCGCGATGCTCGAAAAGTCTGCGGCGACGCGATGGAGATGCGCGGCGGCATCGGTTACATTGAGGAATTCGTCACGCCGCGGCTGCTGCGCGATGCGCATCTCGGTTCGATCTGGGAAGGCACCGGCAACATCGTCGCGATCGATGCGCTGAAGCGCGCGGTCGGACGCCATGGCGCCGACAGCGCGCTCGCCGCCGATCTGCATGCGCGGCTCGACGACAGTCCCAACGTGCCGCAGGCCTGGCGCAACCGGCTGCGCGATCTCAGCGATCGCGCGATCGCGTTTGCGCGCGAGGTCGCGAGCCGTATCGACAATGAGGGCGATGCGCGGCGCGCCACGAGCCTGCTCTATCATGTCGCAAGCGCCGTAGCGCTGGCGTGGGAAGGCGGTCGCATTCACGAGATGCGTGGCGACGCGCGCCGGCTGCTGCTGTCGCGGATGGTGATCGATCACCGCGTGATGCCGGGTGATCCGTTCCGGCTAGCGGAAAATACCGTCCAGCGCAGGATGGCCGAGCACCTGCTCGGCGATCGCGCCGTCGGCATGGCCGAGGTTGGCGAATTGCTCACCGCAGCGTAGGCTCGCCGTGGCCGCTCGCGCAGTCTCACCTCTCCCATCGGGAGAGGTCGGATCGCGCCAGCGATCCGGGTGAGGGGTTACGCTCTATCGATAGATCCGAACCCCTCACCCGGACCGCATCTTCGATGCGCTCCGACCTCTCCCTCTGGGAGAGGTGGAGAGCGTGCGTAACAAAAAACATGAGAGGAAATTCCGATGAAGGCCGCCGTCCTGCATGAAGTCAATCAGCCGCTGGTGATCGAGGATGTCAGCGTGCCCAATCCGGGGCCGCGCGAGGTCCTGATCCGCACCGCGGTCGCGGGCCTCTGCCATTCCGACCTGCACTTCATGGAAGGGCTGTATCCGCACCCGCTGCCGGCCGTGCTCGGCCATGAATCAGCCGGCGTGGTCGAGAAGGTCGGCTCCGACGTCAATTACGTGAAGCCCGGCGATCACGTCGTCACCTGCCTCTCGGTGTTCTGCGGCACCTGCGACAACTGCACCACCGGCCGCACCGTGCTGTGCACCGACACCACGGTGAAGATGCTGCCCGGTGCCTCCAACCGCCTGTCGTGGGGCAGGAAGGAGAAACTGAACCAGTTCCTCAATCTGTCGTCTTTCGCCGAGCAGATGCTGGTGCACGAGAACGCGATCGTGAAGATCAAGAAGGAGATGCCGCTCGATCTCGCCGCGCTGATCGGTTGCGGCGTCATCACTGGTTACGGCGCCGTGGTGAACACTGCGAAGGTGACCGCGGGCGAAACCGTGGCCGTGATCGGCTGCGGTGGCGTCGGCATGGCCGCGATCAACGGCGCGCAGATCGCCGGCGCCGGCCGCATCATCGCGATCGACACCAATCCGGCCAAGCTGCAACTCGCGACCAAGCTAGGCGCAACTGACATCGTCGATCCCGCCCGCGGCGACGTGGTGCAGCAGGTGCGCGAGCTCACCGGCGGCGGCGTCCAGCACTCCTTCGAGGTGCTCGGCCGCAAGGACACTGCCGAGCAGGCCTTCGCCATGCTGGCGGCGGGCGGCACCGCGACCATCGTCGGCATGATCCCGTTCGGCCAGAAGATCGAGCTGCACGGCTTCGACTTCCTGCGCGAGCGTCGCATCCAGGGCTCGTCGATGGGCTCCAACCACTTCCGCGTCGACATGCCGCGCCTCGTCGACTTCTACATGCGCGGCAAGCTGCATCTGGAAGACTGGATCTCGGCCAAGCTGAAGCTTTCCGAGATCAACGATGGCTTCGCCAACATGAAAGCCGGCAAGACGCTCCGCAGCGTGATCATGTTCGACAGCTGACGTGGACTCTTCACCTCTCCCCGCCCTTTGCGGGGAGAGGTCGGATCGCCCCGGCAATGCGCAGCATTGTCGCAGCGATCCAGGTGAGGGGCCGGGCACGATTCTGCGACACGGACAGTCTCTCCGACTCCGCGATCGACCTGTCGGCACAGATCGAAGCCGCGGTTGGCAGCGTGCAGTGCCCCTCACCCGCCGCCTCCGCTGCGCTCCGGCGTCGACCTCTCCCCGCAAAGCGCGGGGCGAGGTGAATCCGCGGGCCGCCTTGCGCAGATTACATTGATAATTCGATAGATATCGTAGTATGGTGGCGACTTGTCGCCAAGCCACCGCACACCTTGCCCTGCATGACCACTGCCATCGAAGTCTTCTACGATTTCAGGTCGCCCTACGCCTATTTTGCCTCGCACCGTCTGCGCGGCGACGCGATCGTGCGCCGGGGGTACGACTGGCGATGGTGCCCGGTCTCCATCGACGTTCTGCTCAATCTGCAAACCGGCCGCGAGCCGTGGGCGGCCTATGTCGATCCGCTGCCCGGGCCGAAGCGGGCGCATCTGATCGCCGATGTGCGGCGTCTTGCGGCGTATCACCGCCTGCCGCTGCGCGCGCCGAAGCCGCCGCGGCCGAATTCGGTTCCGGCGCTGTGCCTGGCATGTCTGCTCGACGATCGTGAGCGGCAGGGCTTCAGCTTCGCCGTGTTCGATGCGCTGTGGCAGGAGCAGCAGGACATCTCGACGCCGGAGGTGCTTCGAGCGTGCCTGTCGCGGGCGGGCGTCGGGTCGGACCTGCTCGATGCCGCATTCGACGACGCTGCGCGCGCCGGTCTGGCCGAGGCCACCCGACAGGCCTATGCATGCGGGGTATTCGGCGTGCCGAGTTTCGTCGTCGGTGACGAGGTCTTCTTCGGCAGTGACCGGCTGGATTTGCTGCTCTGGAAGATCGAGAGCTAGCACCGCGCGTCATGGCCGGGCTTGTCCCGGCCATCTTCATCTTGGGGTACGCGAAGACGTGGATGCCCGGCACAAGGCCGGGCATGACGGTCGTGGAGGCAGCGTTTTCTTGCCTAGCGCGCGACGTGCGCCGAGACGGCTAGCCATCTTCCGTTCTGCCTCGCCCAGCAATCGGTGTAGCGGCCATAGGCCTGCTCGCCGTCGGCGTTGAGATAGCTGGTGCGGGCGTGGATGATGGCGAAATCGCCGAGGATGCGGATTTTGACGTCCTCGGCCTGCAGTCCCTTGATCTTCACAGGGATCGCCGTCTGCTTGAGGAAGGCTGAGCGATCGACGAGGCTCTTGTCGGGATTGGTGGCGTAGAAGTCCTGCGCCAGGATTTCATCGAAGCGCTTGACGTCACAGTTCTGCACCGAGTCGACGTAGTCTTTGTTGAGCCTCGTCAGCTCTTCCAGGTCTGTGCCCATTGGTTTTCTCCCTATTCCCTTCGTCATTGCGAGGAGCGAAAGCGACGAAGCAATCCATGCCTCCGCATACGCGGATATATGGATTGCTTCGCTTCGCTCGCAATGACGATGCGGCCGGCGCTCAATCATCGAACATCTTCGGCGGCACGAAGCCGCCGAACTCGCGCTCGATCAGCTCGGCGAGCTTGAGCGGCGTGCGGTCCTCAAGCCAGGGGCCGACGATCTGCACGCCGATCGGCAGTCCGTCGGGCGCAAAGCCGGTCGGGATTGCGGTCGAGGGCAGGCCGGGCAGGGTCGCGATGCCGGGCCAGGCGAGCTGGTCGGTGTAGACGTGCGGCTCGCCGTCGATCAGGATCTTGCGCTGCTCCTGATCGGGCGAATGATCATGCGGATAGGCCGGCGTCGGCATGATCGGGCAGATCACCGCGTCGAACGATTTGAACAGCTCGCGCCATTGCGCGCGCAACCGCGCGCGGCCGCCGTCGGCGATCACCCAGTCGCGATGGCTGAGCGCGATGCCGCGCAGCCGCTCGGCCTGCAGGCTGGTGTCGCTGGCCGGCAACGCGGCCGCCGCCGCGCAGGCGCCGGCATAGACCTCCGGTGGGAAGGTCGCCGCGAGGAACGACAGCAGGATGCGCATATAAAGCCGCGAGGACGCGGCGAAGTCCGGCAGCAGCGGGCTCGAGCGCGACACTTTCGCGCCGGCCTTGTCGAGATTGCTCGCGAGCTTGTCGATGCTTCCGCGGATCACCTTGTCGGTCGGCAGAACCGGATCGCTGTCGATCACGAGGATGCGGAAATCCTTCAGGGCGGTGTGGCGCGCCGCCGGCAAGTCCAGCCGGTAGGCCTTGCCGGCTTCGAGCGGATCGGGGCCGGCCATCACGTCGAGCACGAGTGCGAGGTCGGCCGCGCCGCGTGCCATCGGGCCGATCACGGACAGATCGCGATCGAACGGCAGTGGCGGCAGCGGCGGCGGGGTGTGGCCGCGCGACGGCAGCAGCGCGAAGGTCGGTTTGTGCGCATAGATGCCGCAGTGGAAGCCCGGTACGCGCAGCGAGCCGCCGATGTCCGAGCCGAGCGACAGCGCACCATAGCCCGCGGCAAGCGCTGCCGACGATCCGCCGGAGGAGCCGCCCGGCGTCCGGCCGAGGTCGTAGGGGTTATTGGTGGTGCCGTAGATCTCGTTGTAGCTCTGCCAGTCGGCGAGGGCGACCGGCACGTTGGTCTTGCCGAGGATCACGCCGCCGGCGTCTTTCACCCGCTGGATCGAGAGTGCGTCCTCAGTCGGAACGAAATCCTTTTGCGGCGCAAAGCCCCAGGTTGTCGGCAATCCGGCAACGTTGAAGGATTCCTTCACCGTCATCGGGATGCCGAGCAGCGGCCGGTGCTCGCCGCGTGCGATCGCGGCGTCGGCAGCGCGGGCCGCAGCCAGGCCGCGCTCGAAATCGCGCACGCAGACCGCGTTGACCTTGCCGTCATGACGCTCGATGCGGCCGATCGCATCCTCGGCGAGCTCGACGGCCGAGACCTGCTTGTTGCGCAGCGCCTCCGACAATTCGACGGCGGTCTTGAAACTGTATTGTGATTTGGCCACGGCGTGCTCCCTGATTTTGGCGGCGATCATGCGCAGAATGGCGCGAACGGGCAAGACCGGCTTGATCGCAATTGCGCTGGCGCGCGGGGGCGACGTCACACATCGCCTGACGTGATCGTGATCGTCGGGCTCAGCTTGAGCGACGAATCCGACGCGCGCCTAATACGGCGTGCTGCGCGCCGACAGATGTGCCATCGGATTGACGGCGCCGCTCGCGCTGGCGCGCTCGCTGTCCTGCTTCGTTCCGGGCACTGGAAAGGCATAACCGATGATGGTCTTGACCACGAGCCGGTCGGATGCGCGTGTCAGGCCGTAGCCGACGCCGAAATCGATGTCGACGTCGCCCACCTTGAAGTCGGTCACCGCGAACAACGTATGCTGCTGCTCGGCGAGCGGGCTGAAGGCGCCGATCTTGCCGAAATCGGCGTAATATTCGAGCCCGACATACAGATCATCCTTCAGTCTGCGCGCCACGCGCGCGGCGGGCGCGAAATCCGCCTCGCCATATCGGCCGAAGCCGACGTCGACGATCGGGTTGACAATGAATTCATAGTCCGCGTTGCGCACGCCGATGATCGGCCGGATCTCGAGGCCCCAGCGGGTCTGCGCGAATCTCGGCATCTCATAGCTGAGCTCGAAATTGATGCCGTAGAACAGGTTGCGCTTGTCGGCGTTGGGCGAGACGAACAGCGTGCGCAGCTTGAAGGCATCGGACAGGAACTGCCGGTCCTGCACGGCAAACGGCAGATAGAGCCCGAGCTCCCACCAGTCCGTCATGCCATAAGCAAATTCAGGCGTGCCGTTGAGGCTGTGGTTGGACGGAAAACCGCCGGGGAAGGGCGGGTCCTTCTGGCCGATGCCGACATAGTTGAGGTGCTGCTGGACCGTGAGCTGGCCGACCGCCGCGATGCCGGCATTGTAGACTTGGATCTCGTCGGTCGCGTGCGCATGGCTGCCGTATCCGACCGCGGCGAGCGCAATCAGCGCCGCGGCGGCGGTATCTCGACATTGGCGTCGGGATCGCATCGGTGACCTCGCTGTCCTACGCCGCGCCGATCAAGATGCCGACCGCGAGCACGATCGCGCCGCCGAGTACGATCTGGAACACCGCCTGCAGGAACGGCGTGTCCATGTAGCGCGAGCGGATGAAGGCGATCGCCCACAGTTCGAAGAACACGACGATCCCGGCGATCGCGGTCGCGATCCAGAAGGCGTTCGGCCAGGCGTCGGGCACGAGATAGGGAATGGTGTGGCCGAGGCCGCCGAGCGTCGTCATCAATCCGCAGGTGATGCCGCGCAGCCAGGGCGAACCGCGGCCGGTCAGCGAGCCGTCGTCGGACAGCGCTTCGGCAAAGCCCATGCTGATGCCGGCGCCGATCGAGGCGGCGAGGCCGACCAAGAAGGTCTGCCAGTTGTGATGGGTGGCGAAGGCGGCGGCGAACAATGGCGCCAGCGTCGAGACCGAGCCGTCCATCAATCCGGCGAGACCCGGCTGCACGTATTGCAGCACGAACATCCGCCGCCGCGTGCGGTCTTCCTCGGCGCGCACGTCGGGCTTGAGGATGTCGCCGGTCAGCTTGACCGCGAGTTTCTCGTGGCCCTTCTCCTCCTCGGCGAGATCGCCGAGCAGGCGGCGTACGCCGGTATCCTCGGCCTTCTCCGCCGCCTTGGCGTAGAAGCGCTCGGCTTCCAGCTCCATGGTCTCGACTTCCTTGCGGATGGTGTCGAGCGGCAGGTTCTTGGTCAGCCAGATCGGACGCCGGCGCAGGAAGCCTTTGACGTCCTCGCGCCGGATTGGCGGCAGATGCGGGCCGAAGCGCTGCTCGTAGGTTTCGAGCAGCCGGTGGCGATGGCCGCGCTCCTCCTCCGCCATCTCCTCGAAGATCTTTGCGGTATCGGGATAGCGGCCGGCAAGGTCCTCGGCGAAGGACATGTAGATGCGGCTGTCCTCCTCCTCGGAGGCAATCGCGACCGCCAGCACCTCGCGCTCGGTCAGATCGGCGAAATTCTTCACGGCAACGCCTTCTTTACCCAACTTAGAATTAGAATAATTCTAATATTGGTTGGCGATGCCGTGGTCAATCCAAAGGGCCCTGTCTTCGTTGTGTTTTTGATCACGAACAGGGGAACCAGGCGATCTCGCGCCCGTTCGAGTTCCGGTTCTGATCAGCGGAGACTCCATGAGCACTGTCAAATATCGCCTGAACGATCCACGCCTGGCACCGCGGCGGACCAAGCTCGAGATTCCGGGCTGGGCGGGACGACGCGAGCCGCGCACCGACGGTTCACGCGAGCAGGTCTGGCACTGCGTCCCGTTCTCGGAAGGTGCGCAGTATGGGATC
>NZ_JASGSR010000144.1:0-18484 GCF_040446015.1 Bradyrhizobium sp. INPA03-11B | reverse complement strand
CAGATCAAGGGCATGTGCGATCGCTTCGCGCGGGCCGGGTTCGATGCGCTGGCGCCCGATCTCTACAAGGGCAAGGTGGTGCCCTATCACGACACCGATGCGGCCGGCAAAGAGATGAACTCGCTCGACTTCATGGACGCCACCACGCAGACGGTGCGCGGCGCCGCGCAATATCTCGCCAAGAACGGCGCCAAGGTCGGCCTGACCGGCTTCTGCCTCGGCGGCGCGGTGACCATCATCGGTGCCACCAAGATCCCGGAATTGACGGCCGGTGTGGTGTTCTACGGCATTCCGCCGGAGCAGGCGGCGAAGCCCGCGGACGTTCGGATTCCGCTGCAGGGCCATTTTGCCACCAAGGACGACTGGTGCACGCCGGCGCTGGTCGATGGCTTCGAGAAGGCGATGAAGGCCGCGGGCAAATCGCTGGAGCTCTATCGCTATGACGCCGACCACGGTTTCGGCAACGAGCAGCGCCTGTCGGTGCACGACCGCCAGTGCGCAGAACTGGCTTGGGACCGGGCGACGGACTTCTTCAAGAAGCATCTGGGGTAACACGATTGCGAAAACCACCGGCGTCGTCCCGGCGAAGGCCGGGACCCATACGCCGCGGCTTTTGCAATGGGCACCCTAGCAGTCATCGCGCCAGACAACCGCACCCTGTGGTTATGGGTCCCGGCCTTCGCCGGGACGACGCAAGTCGTTATGAACCCCGCACCCCGTCCCACCACGGGCAGGTGCCCGACATCAGCCTGAAATTGCCTTCCATCACCTGCACCGGTGCGCGCTTGCCTTCCGAGGCGGCGCGCATCCGCATCTCGCGCGCGACGGCGCGGTCTTCCGGCGACAGCCAGACGCGCTCATGGCCCCACAGGCTCGGGCCGTCATGCATCTCGAACGGCGTCCAGTTCGCAGGATCGATCTCGCGGCCGCCCCAGCCGCACTCGACCATGAAGGCTGACGGCGACTTGGCGTAGAACGACGTCATCAGATCGTTGGTGTGGCGGCCGAGCGTGACGTTGACCCGGTCTTCCTGCTGCGCGACGTCGTAGGCTTGGCCGACATCGTCGAGCGAGAACAATTCGACCATCAGATGATGCATGCCGTTGCTGCCGGTCTCGATCAGCGCCAGCGAGTGGTGGCGCGCATTGACGTGGAAGAAATAGGCACGGAACGGTTTCTCGATGTAGTCGCTGAGGCCGAAGCCGAGCACGTCGACATAGAAGCTCATCACGGGCGCGATGTTCTCGACGGCCGAGCCCGAGTGCACCGGTGCGGAAGCCGGAGATCGAGCGGCCCGGCTTGAACGGCGTGTCGTCGATCTCGGCGCCATGAAACGCCTCGAGACGGTTGCCGGCCGGATCCCGGAACGAGATCAGCCCGCGCACCCGCCGTGCGTCGGCGAGGGTTTGCGGCTCCGATGTCACGGCAACGCCGGCGCGCTCGAGCCGCGCCGCCAGCGCGTCGAGCGCGGTGGCGTCCGCCACCTCCCAGCCGAAGAACCTGGTCCCTTCGCCCTGCGCGCGGTCGATCACGATGCGTTGCTTGCGGTCGTCCATCCGGAACGCGAGCAGCGAGTTGCCGCGCTCGATCGCCTGCAGCCCGACCAGGCCGGTGCCGAATTGCCGCCAGTCGTCGAGCGCGTCGGAGCCGAAGCCGGCATATCCGAGACCCAAAATCGCCATTTGCGCCTCCGCCATCTGTCTGTTTTTTGGGCGGCTGGCCGGCCGCCATTTCCACAAATCCTACGCGGAATCCCGTCCCTTCAAACCCCGAAAATGTCGCCCGGAGGGGCGTCCAGGATTGGGGCAGGGGTGTCGGGCCATCCCTTGACACGGCCCGCGCCGGGTGGTGTGTAGCGCCCATGAGCACCGTTGCCAGTCCATCCCGTCGTTGGTGGCCCACCTTCTCATAGGTGGCCGGTGCGTTTTCATTTTCTCAAAAACGTCGAAGGTCGCCATCGCAGTGCGACGGTCCCCTTCGTTTGTCCTGTGTGGCGCTCTCTCGGCAAGTCTCGTAAGAGGATCACATGAACAGGACAGTCTTCTCCCTGCCGGCTCGAAGCGAATACCTCACCAATGGCGGCCTCGCGGTCGCGCGGGTGGTCGAGCAGTTCACCGGCGGCGCCAACCGCCTCGACGATCTCATCGCGCTGCTCGACCGTCGCCGCGGCGTGGTGCTGTCCTCGGGCACGACGGTGCCGGGCCGCTACGAGAGCTTCGACCTCGGCTTTGCCGATCCGCCGCTGGTGCTGGAGACCTCAGGCACCGATTTCTCGTTGCAGGCGCTGAACCCGCGCGGCGAGGTGCTGATCGCCTTCCTCGGCGACGTGCTGCGCGAGCCCTGCGTCGTGATCTCGGAGCGGAGCACCACAAAGCTCGCCGGCCATATCATCCGCGGCGAAGCCCCGGTCGAGGAAGACCAGCGCACCCGCCGCGCCAGCGTGATGTCGCTGGTGCGCGACATGGTGGCGGCGTTCACCTCCAATGCCGATCCGCTGCTCGGCCTGTTCGGCGCCTTCGCCTACGACCTCGTGTTCCAGATCGAGGACCTCGTGCAGAAGCGCGCGCGCGAGGCCGACCAGCGCGACATCGTGCTCTACGTGCCGGACCGGCTGCTGGCCTATGACCGCGCCACCGGCCGCGGCGTGGCGCTGAATTACGAGTTTGCGTGGAAAGGCAAATCCACCGCCGGCCAGTCGCACGAGACTGCGCCGAGCCTCTATGCCAAGACCGACCGGCAGGGCTTTGCCGATCACGCGCCGGGCGAATACCAGGCGACCGTCGAAGTCGCCCGCGCGGCGTTCGCCCGCGGCGATCTGTTCGAGGCGGTGCCCGGGCAGCTGTTCGCCGAGCCCTGCGAGCGCTCGCCGGCGGAAGTGTTCCAGCGGCTCTGCCGCATCAATCCGTCGCCCTATGGCGCGCTGATGAATCTCGGCGACGGCGAATTCCTGGTCTCGGCCTCGCCCGAGATGTTCGTGCGCTCCGACGGCCGCCGGGTCGAGACCTGCCCGATCTCGGGCACCATCGCGCGCGGCTCGGATTCGATCGGCGATGCCGAGCAGATCCGCAAGCTGCTGAACTCGGAGAAGGACGAGTTCGAGCTCAACATGTGCACCGACGTCGACCGCAACGACAAGGCGCGGGTCTGCGTGCCCGGTACCATCAAGGTGCTGGCGCGGCGACAGATCGAGACCTACTCAAAGCTGTTCCACACCGTCGACCATGTCGAGGGCATGCTGCGACCGGGCTTCGATTCGCTCGACGCCTTCCTCACCCACGCCTGGGCCGTGACGGTGACCGGCGCGCCGAAGCTGTGGGCGATGCAGTTCGTCGAGGACCATGAGCGGTCGCCGCGGCGCTGGTATGCCGGCGCGATCGGCTGCGTCAATTTCGACGGCAGCATCAACACCGGGCTCACCATCCGCACCATCCGCATGAAGGACGGCCTCGCCGAGGTGCGTGTCGGCGCGACCTGCCTGTTCGACTCGGATCCGGCCGCGGAAGACCGCGAGTGCCAGGTCAAGGCGGCGGCGCTGTTCCAGGCGCTGCGCGGCGATCCGCCGAAGCCGCTGTCCGATTTCGCGCCCGATGCCACCGGCTCGGGCAAGAACGTGCTCTTGATCGATCATGACGACAGTTTCGTGCACATGCTGGCCGATTACTTCCGCCAGGTCGGCGCCAACGTCACCGTGGTCAGGCACGTCCATGCCCAGGACATGCTCAAGAAGAAGGGCTGGGATCTGCTGGTGCTGTCGCCCGGACCGGGCCGCCCGGAGGATTTCGGCATCGCGAAAACCATCGACACCGCGCTCGAGAAGCAGCTGCCGATCTTCGGCGTCTGCCTCGGCGTGCAGGCGATCGGCGAATATTTCGGCGGCCAGCTTGGCCAGCTCGGCCAGCCCGCGCATGGCCGTCCCTCACGCGTCCAGGTCCGCGGCGGCCGGCTGATGCGTAATCTGCCGAATGAGATCGTGATCGGCCGCTATCACTCCCTCTATGTCGAGCGCGACAGCGTGCCCGAGGTGCTGGCGGTGACCGCGACCACCGAAGACGGCGTGGCGATGGTGATCGAGCACAAGACCCTGCCGGTCGGCGGCGTGCAATTCCATCCGGAATCGCTGATGTCGCTCGGCAACGAGGTCGGCTTGCGCATTGTCGAGAATGCATTCCGGCTTAATCCCGGAGCGAATTGATTTGGACCGTCATTGCGAGGAGCGAAGCGACGAAGCAATCCATCTTTCCGCATGCGCTGAGGAATGGATTGCTTCGCTGCGCTCGCAATGACGACGCGGAGAAAGCGAGACAGCAATGACCTTCGACCACGACATCAAGGCGACCGTTCGCACCATCCCGGACTACCCGAAGAAGGGCATCCTGTTTCGCGACATCACGACGCTGCTCGCGGATGCCCGCGCGTTCCGCCGGGCGGTCGATGAGCTGGTGCATCCCTGGGCCGGGGCGAAGGTCGACAAGGTCGCGGGCATCGAGGCGCGCGGCTTCATCCTCGGCGGCGCGGTGGCGCATCAGCTCTCCGCCGGCTTCGTGCCGATCCGCAAGAAGGGCAAGCTGCCGCACACCACGGTGCGGATCGCCTACTCGCTGGAATACGGTATCGATGAGATGGAGATGCATGCCGACGCCGTGCAGCCCGGCGAGCGCGTGATCCTGGTCGACGATCTGATCGCGACCGGCGGCACCGCGGAGGGCGCGGTGAAGCTCTTGCGCCAGATCGGCGCCAACGTGGTCGCGGCCTGCTTCATCATCGATTTGCCCGACCTCGGCGGCGCGGCAAAGCTGCGCGCGATGGATGTCCCGGTGCGCACGCTGATGGCGTTCGAGGGGCATTAAGGCCTGGCGTCACTCCCTCCACACGTCGTCCCGGCGAAAGCCGGGACCCATAACCACGAATGCTGGTTGTGGGAAAATGCTGCGACCCCAGCCTTCGTCAAATATACAGCTGTGGTTATGGGTCCCGGCTCCCATGCGCAATTGCGCACTAGGCCGGGACGACGGCTAACCCCGCTGCAGCAGCATGCTGAGCTCGAGATCCCGGAACGTCGTGTAATTCCGCCGGATCCACTGGTGCAGTTCGGTGGATGAATCCTTCTCCTGGCGCAGATAGCCCGTGAAGGAGAAGGTCAGCCGGTCGATATAGGTCTTCAGGAACACCGGCAGCGCACGGAAGCGCAGCACCTTGCTTGCGGTCATGACAGGCGGCAGCTCGCCGCGCACCACGAATTCATTGTCGATGACGATGAGCGCATTCGGCGGGATCAGGCCTTGCAGCGTCTGGTAGCCGCGCACCGAGGCGCGGTCGGTGTCGGCGACATACAGGATCACCGGCGAGACGCGGCGGCGCAGCGCCTCCTTCATCAGTCCGATTTCGTCGCACATTTTGAAGAATTCGTCGAAGGCGTGGTAGCCGAGGTCGATCACCTTGGCGATGCCGTCATTGACGATGACCCGGTCCATCAGCTGCATCTTGCCGTAGGTGTCGATCACGTCGGCGGTTTCCGTGATCCGCGGCAGGTAGTCGAGCAGCGACGGCTCTTTCAGGTTGATGTCGTAGCAGACCACGTCGCCGTTCTTGAGCAGCAGGAATTCGCCGAGCAGCCGCGCGATCAGCGTCTTGCCGACCTGCGGGCGGGGCGAGCAGATGATGTAGACGGGCGTGGATGACATCGCCCGCTATATCAGGCCAAATTTTCGCCTAATCCAGCCCCATCGCCGCCCCGGGCGCGACTTTTTTCGCTGCGCCCAAGCGCGAACTTTTCGCTGCCCCGGGCGCGACGTCGTCGCTGACCCGCTCGACTATTTTTCGCCCTTGGCCGACTTGGCGCCGACCAGGTCGGTCAGCTTGATCCGGTCGAACTCGCTCCAGACATTGGCGAGCCAGTGCCGGACATAGCCGCGCAGCACGAACGAATAATTCGCGGCGTCGTCGTTGATCTGCTTGTTGGCGACGAACTTCAGGAACGGAACCGAGGACACCTCGACCTGCTCATAGGCCATTTCGTTGAGCTTGGGGATCGTGAGGTCGGTCGCGTCCTTGATGCGGTGGAAGTAGGAATTGTAGGTCGCCTGGTCCCACTGGAAGAACTGGGTGTCGTTGATGAAGTTCTTCACCAGGAAATATTTCGCGCCGCCCATGAAGCCGGCGGTCTCGGCGATCTCGTCCAGCGAGGCGATCGAGGGGCCGAGGATATGGAACACGGCGAAGGTGATCTGGCCGGAGCGCGCCGCGTCGAGGAAGCCGATGTCGCGCAGCGAGGCCAGCGCGGGCGACAGCAGGCCGGCGCGGACGTCGATCACGGTGACCGCGGGGCCCGAGTTCAGCGTATCGAAGATCTTCATTTGGTCCGCGGTCGTCGTCATGTCGACGATCTCGGTGATGTCGGGATGGAAGCGCTTCAGCGTGCCGCGCGGCGATTCGGTGTCGAACGCCCGGGTCTGCACATTGTTGGCACTGAAATAGTCCAGGAGCGTCCGCGAGACGGTGGTCTTGCCGACCCCGCCCTTGTCAGCACCCACCACGATCACAACCGGCTTTGCCATGGAAGTCCCTTAAAGCGCGCTCCCGACCGCGATGGCGGCCGGCAAGTCCCCACACTGCTTTGGGCGCGAACATGGCAGAAACGAGGGAGAATTCAATTCCTTAAGGCGCTCACGATCGGTTTGGTGGGGAATTCCTTAATGGACTGAGTAGGCTAGGCATGATCCGAAAAATGGCGCAGCGGTTTTCCAGGAAAATCATCCCAAATCAAAGAGAGCCGGCGCGATCAGCGGTGCCGGCCCCAAGGGCCTTGCAGAGGACCTTGGAGTGGGTCCAGCGGCCCCAACGGACCCGGTCTGGGGCCGGTGCCAGGTAGCGGCGGCGGGTTGTTCGGCTGCGCGGGCGGCGTGTCGCCCCACGGGCCGTGGGTCACCGGCGGAGGCTGGTCGCCCGCCGCGGTCGGCTGGTCCTGCGTCGCGGTCTGGTCCGAGGTCTCATCCGGCAGCGCCAGCGGTCCGGGATCGTGACCGCCGGCATATTTCACCAGCGCATCCACCCGGGACTTCACCGACGGATGGGTCGCGAACAGGTCGGCAAAGCCCTCGCGCGGATTGTCGACGCAGAGTTCCATCACCGCCGAGGTGGCGTCCGGCAACTCGCCGCGGTTCTCGATCTTGCGCAGCGCCGAGATCATCGCATCGGGATTCTTGGTCAGCTCGACCGAGCCGGCATCGGCGAGGAATTCGCGCGAGCGCGACAGCGCGAGCTTGACCACCTGGGACAGCAGCCAGGCCAGCACGATCAGCGCGACCGCGATGATGATCACGATGATCGCGCCGCCGCCAGAGCCCTTGCTGTCACGATCCGAGGACGATCTCGACGATGAGGAGGATGACGACGACGACCAGCCGCCTCCGCCGCCGCTCGAGTTCCACGACAGGTTTGTGAACAGGCGGAAGAACAGCTCGCCGAAGAAGCCGACCGCGCCGGCGATGATCACCGCGATCACCATCAGCTGGACGTCGCCGTTCTTGATATGGGTGAGCTCGTGGCCGAGCACGGCCTCGATCTCCTGGTCGTTCAGCGCCTTCAGCAGACCCGTGGTGACCGTGACGGCGTATTGGCGCGGGTTGAGGCCAGTCGCGAACGCATTCAGCGCCGGGCTGTCCATCACCTTCAGCTTCGGCATCGGGATGCCGCGCGAGATGCAGAGGTTTTCCAAGAGATTGTAGAGCCGCGGCTGCTGCTGCCGCGTCACGCTCTCGCCGCCGGTCACGGCGTCGATCATCTTCTGGTGGAAGAAATAGGCGATCACGATCCAGGCCACCGCCGCGATCGTCGCCCATGGCAATGCCGACACCAGGTCGCGCGAGGCCCGCGTCAAATAATAGTCGACCGTGCGGCCGCCATCGATCATCACCTCCGCGACCAGCGCACCGGCATAGACCAGCACGTAGATCAGCAGGAACAGGCCGCCAAGCAGCAGCATCGAACGAAACTTGTTCGATGCGATATGCGTGTAGAGACCATAGGCGGCCATGACTAACCGTCGTCATTCCGGGGCACGCCAACGGCGTGAACCCGGAATCCAGAGGTTTCTTGGTTGATCGAGATTCCGGGTTCGATGCTTCGCATCGCCCCGGAATGACGGGGTTGGCTGGATGCCATGATAATCAGAACTTTACGCTCGGTGCCGCCTCGACCTCCGTTCGGCTGGCGCCGAGGTCGAAGAAATCCTTGCGGGTGAAGCCGAACATGCCGGCGAACAGTGCGGCCGGCATCTGCTGGATGCCGGTGTTGTATTCCTGGACCGCGTTGTTGAAGAAGCGGCGGCTGGCGGCGATCTTGTTCTCGAGATCGGAAAGCTCCGATGCGAGCTGCTGGAAATTGGCGTTGGCCTTGAGGTCCGGATAGGCCTCCGACAGCGCGATCAGCCGGCCGAGCGCGCCGGAGAGCTGGTTCTCCGCCGCCGAGACCTGGGCCGGCCCCTGCGCGGACATCGCCGAGTTGCGCGCCTTGATGACGTCGTCGAGCGTGCCGCGCTCATGCGCGGCATAGCCCTTCACGGTCTCGACCAGGTTCGGGATCAGGTCGTGGCGCTGCTTGAGTTGCACGTCGATGTCGGCAAAGGCCTGGCTGACCCGCTGGCCGAGCGCGACGAGGCGGTTGTAGGCGCCGAATGCAAACAGCACGAGAAGGACGATGACGCCGATAACGATCCAGCTGGTCGACATGACAGGGCAACTCCTGATGGACGAGACGGCGGCACCGTAGCCCAAGATCGAGGCGCAGGGCAGCCCGCCGCGAAGAGGTGGGCAATGTCTTGGTCGGGGATGGATACAAATTGGTTCAACATCGTCGTCCCGGCGAAACCCGGGACCCATACGCCGCGGCCCGTGGAAAGGGCACAAGCGGCGTCGGCTTTGCTTCACAATTGAGATCGGTGGTTATGGGTCCCGGCCTTCGCCGGGACGACGCGAGTTGTCGGTGACCGCATCGCCCCAGCGCCAGCGCCGGGCGCTGGCGTAATCGGCCTTGGCGCGGCGCGGCACCCTGGCGACGATGACGCCTTCAGGCGTGCAGAGCTTGGCCGCGATCTCGACCTTGCCGACATCCGGCTGCGCCAGCACGCGCGATGGCCTGTTTTCAACGCGCGCGCGGCTCAGCGCGACATAGGCGAAGCGCTCGTCCTCGAACGGGGCGTCGACGCCCTTGACCTGCTTGTGCGCGCGCGAGCGTTGCAGGCGCTGCGAGAAGTGGCACCAGTCGGGCGCGACCAGCGGGCAGGCGCCGTCATGCGGGCAGGGCGCAGTGACATGCGCGCCGGCTGCGATCAATCGCGCGCGGAGTGCGATGATCCGCGCATAGCCTGCGGGGGTGCCGGGCTCGACGATCAGCAGGGTATCCCTGGTTTTCTCCCACAAGACATCGGTGAGCGCGTCGCGCTCGGCATCATTGAGCTCGTTGATGACGTAGCTCGCGATCACGAGCTCGGCGGCCTCGGCATGCGCCGCATAGGTGCGGGCCTGGCCGAGCTCGTAGGTGATGCGGCGCAAGCGGTCACTCCGGCGCGTGAGGTCGAGCGCCAGCGTGCGCAGGGCCTCATTGGCATCGAGCAGAGTGAACGCCTGCAACGACGGGAAGGCCTCCGCAGCGGCCCAGGTCGCAGTCCCGGGTCCGGCGCCGACATCGAGCAGGCTCGTGGGCGCGAAGTCCGGCCTGATTTCGGAGAGTGCATTGAGGCTCGCCACCACGGCGGCATAGGTCGCCGGCATCCGCGCCACGGCGTAGGCCAGCGCATCAGTCTCGGTCTTGATAGTCGAGGAGCCGCCGCCCTCGCGATAGGTCTGCGAAATCACCGCCGCTCGGCCCGCGGCGTCGCTGCGCGACAGGCCTTCGAGCCGGGCGTTGAGGGCGGCGCGCAGTTCGGCGGGAAGGTCAGGTGAGGTCATGTGCCGTCATTTCTACGTCATTCCGGGGCGGCGCAGCCGAACCCGGAATCTCGAGATTCCGGGTTCGGTGCTACGCACCGCCCCGGAATGACGACATCGTATCCTACGCCACGTTCTGGTCGAGAATATCGACCGCGCCCTGCAGGTCGACCGACACCAGCTGCGAGACGCCGCGTTCGGCCATGGTGACGCCGAACAGCCGGTTCATCCGCGCCATCGTGATCGGATTGTGCGTGATGATGATGAAGCGCGTGTCCGTCGAACCGGTCATTTCGTGCAGCAGGCTGCAGAACCGTTCGACGTTGTGGTCGTCGAGCGGCGCGTCGACTTCGTCCAGCACGCAGATCGGCGACGGGTTGGTGAGGAACACCGCGAAGATCAGCGAGAGCGCGGTCAGCGCCTGCTCGCCGCCCGAGAGCAGCGACAGCGTCTGCGGCTTCTTGCCGGGCGGCTTGGCGATGATCTCGAGGCCGGCTTCGAGCGGATCGTCGCTCTCGATCAGGTGCAGCGCCGCTTCGCCGCCGCCGAACAGCTCGGTGAACAGCCGCTTGAAGTGGTTGTTGACGGTCTCGAACGAGGTCAGCAGGCGCTCGCGGGCTTCGCGGTTGAGGCTCTGGATGCCCTGGCGCAGTCGCTTGATCGCCTCGACGAGGTCGTCGCGTTCGGTGGTCAGCGCGGTGTGCTGGGTCTCTACTTCCTTGAGCTCTTCTTCGGCGCGCAGATTGACGGCGCCGAGCCGCTCGCGGTCGCGGCGCAGCTTTTCGAGTTCTTCCTCGACCTGCGCGACGGGCGGCAGCTCCGCGCCGGGCTCGATCTCGGCCATGCCGACGACCGCGCTCGGCTCGACCTCGAGCATGTCGTGGATCTCGCGCTCGAT
Source organism: Bradyrhizobium sp. INPA03-11B (assembly GCF_040446015.1). Lineage (NCBI taxonomy): Bacteria > Pseudomonadati > Pseudomonadota > Alphaproteobacteria > Hyphomicrobiales > Nitrobacteraceae > Bradyrhizobium > Bradyrhizobium sp. INPA03-11B. The sequence goes on along the minus strand of NZ_JASGSR010000144.1, from coordinate 7,663 downwards.
GTCGGCTAGGCGGCGGCGGGTGCCTTCCATGCGCTCTTCGGCGCGCGCGGTGGCCTCGCGGGACGACGACAGCGCTTCGAGCGTGGCCTTGGCGACGCGGTCGGTTTCCGCCATCGCGGATTCCGCGGTCGCCAGCGCGTCGGCGGCGATCCGGCGATCGCCCTCGGCGTGCTCGATCTCCGTGATCAGCGCGCTGCGCTTCTCGGCGAACACTTCCGGCGCGTTGGCGAGCTCTTCGCGCTCGATTGACACCTCGGCGATGCGCGCCTCGATGGTCCCCACCTGCGAGGCGGCGCTGGTCTTGCGGTTCTGCCATTCGTTGCGCTCGGCAAGGATCGCCTGCACGCGGCGGTCGGCAAGCTCGGCCTCGCGGGCGAGCGCCTGCGCCTCGGCGCGGACCTGCGCCGCGGCACGGCGCTGGTTGTCGATCTCGGCGCGAACCGCGGCGAGCTGGGCTTCGGTCTCGACACCCGGCGGCAGCTCGGCGAGCGCGGCAGCCGCGCTCTCATGCGCGGCTTCGGCCTCGGCGCGGTCGGCGGCGACGCGGCTGTGCGCCTCGGTAAGCGCCGATTTGCGCGCGGCATGGCGGTTGATCTCGCGCTCGGTCGCGGCATGGCGTTCGCGCGCGGCATCGGTCTCGCGGCGGGCGGCGCGCACCGCTTCACGCGAGGCACCCTCGGCGGCGGACGCCGAGCGCAGTTCTTCCTCAGCCGTCTCCAGCGCCTGGCGCTTGGCGGCGGCATCGATGCGGGCCTGTTCCAGCTCATGCTCGATATCGACCAGGCGGGCGCGTTCGGCGAGGCGGCGCGCGGCGCCGGTCGGGGCATGCGCGTCGGCGACAAAGCCGTCCCAGCGCCAGACGTCGCCTTCGAGCGACACCAGCCGCTGGCCGGTCTTCAGCTGCGACACCAGATCCGCGCCGCGTTCCTTCGCCACCACGCCGATCTGGGCGAGACGGCGCGCCAGTTCCGGCGGCGCCTGGACGTGATCGGCCAGCCGCTCGACGCCGTCAGGCAGGGAGGGGTCGCCCGATGCCTCACCGACATTGGTCCAGCGCATCGGCGCCGAGGAATCCACGGGCGCATCGAGGTCGTCGCCGAGCACGGCGCCGATCGCCTTTTCATAACCCTTGGCGACCGTGATGCCGTCGATGATCGGCGGCCACAGATTCTTGGTCTCGCTGGTGACCAGCTTGGAGATGGTGCGGGCTTCGGTCTCGAGCCGCTGCACGCGCTTCTCGGCCTCAACGAGCGGATTGCGGGAGGCTTCCAGCGTCTGCCGCGCGGCAGCGTGGTGCATTTCGCTGGACTGCACGGCCGCCTCGGACTCGGCGAGCGTCTGCTGCGCCATCTCCATGGCGGCGGCGAGCGCGTCGATGTCGCCGAGATTGCCGGTCTCCTGCGCGAGCTTGGTCTCCTCGGCCTGGACGTTGGCGATCTCCTGATCGAGCCGCGCCAACCGGTCGCGATGCGTGCGCACGCCGGCCTCGAGCTGGTTGCGCTTCGCGGTGAGGTCGGCAAGTTGCGTGGTCAGCTCGGAGAACTGCCGCTCGGTCGCGGCGAGGATCTCTTCGGCCTCCGAGACGCGCTCGTCGACGCCGGAGCGCTTCTCGACGCGCGACTTGATCTCTTCCTTCAGCTCGGCGTCTTCGGTGTCGAGTCGTTGCAGCGCGATGTCGGCATCGGAGGTCTGCTGCTGCTCGCGCGCGATGTCCTGGGCGAACTGGGTGAGGCGGCGATCGAGCTCGCCGACGCGCTCCTTGGCGCGCTGCTCCTCGCGGTCGAGCATCTCGCGCGCATTAGTCAGGCGCTGCAGGCCGGCGGCGGCGCGCGCCTCGGCATCGCGCAGCGCGGGCAGTTCGGTGGCGCGGATCGCCTGGATGCGCGCGGCTTCCGCCTGATGCTGGGTGCGCTCGGCCATCTCGCGCACGGCGAGATCATGGGTGCGCGCGGCGTCGTTGACGTCGGCGTTGGCCTCGATCCAGCGCAGGTGGAACAGCATCGCCTCGGACTTGCGCACCTTGGCCGCGACCTCGCGGTAGCGGATCGCCTGGCGGGCCTGCTTCTTCAGGCCTTCCATCTGTCCGGTGAGCTGGCCGATCACGTCCTCGACGCGGGTGAGGTTGGTTTCGGCCGCCTTGAGCCGCAGTTCCGCCTCGTGACGGCGGGCATGCAGGCCGGCGACGCCGGCGGCGTCTTCCAGCACGCGGCGGCGCTGCTCGGGCTTGGCCTGGATGATCTCGCCGATCTTGCCTTGGTGGACCAGCGCCGGCGAACGCGCGCCGGTGGCGGCGTCGGCGAACAGGATCTGCACGTCGCGGGCACGCACGTCGCGGCCGTTGATGCGGTAGACCGAGCCGGCCTCGCGCTCGATGCGGCGGGAGATTTCGAGCAGCTGGCTGTCATTCATCGCGGCCGGTGCCGAGCGATCGGAATTGTCGATCGTCATCACGACTTCGGCGTGGTTGCGCGCGGGACGGTTGCCGGAACCGGCGAAGATCACAGCATCCATATCGGCGGCGCGCAGCGATTTGTGCGAGGTCTCGCCCATCGCCCAGCGCAGCGCTTCGACGAGATTGGATTTGCCGCAGCCGTTCGGTCCGACGACGCCGGTCAGGCCCGGCTCGATCATGAAATCGGTGGGTTCAACGAACGACTTGAAACCGTGCAGGCGGAGGCGCGTGAGCTTCATGTACACAAATCTCGTTTGGCCGGGCGCGAATCTCCCTGCCGTGACAATACCATGGATGGCAATGTCGGTGTCTGGGGTGAATAGCTGCGTGCAGCTCTCATGAGCGGCGACAATGGCGATGCCTGCGCGTCAGGGCAACCGCTTGACCTAGCTTTTCCCAAGGGATTTGCAGGGGTTTTATGGCCCTTGCATGTCCGCGGAGATTCGCATCGGGCGAATCAGGTTTTCAACAACGAAATAATGCGATCGCCGCATGCCGTGATCGCAAGTCATCCACAATTATCGTGCCCGACTCAAAATCGGGCACCACGATGTCAGGCTCGAAGGTTTGCGATTAGCTCTTCAGCAGCGGATCGATGTGTTTGCTGAATTCCTCGAACGAGGTCTCGCCCTTCAGCATCTCGCCATTGATGAAGAAGGTCGGCGTCGAGTTCACCTTCAGCACGTCGTTGGCGTATTTCTGGTCGGCGGCGATCTTGTCGAGCAGCGTCTGATCCTTCAGACACTCCTCGACCTGCTGCTGGCTGAGGCCGGCCTGCTTGCCGATCCGGGTCAGCGTCTCGGTGGTGTTCTTCACCACCCAGTCGTTCTGCTGGCGGAACAAGAGGTCGATCACGGCGAAGAATTTCGGCGCGTCGTCCTTGGCGATGCAGCGCGCCAGCATCGAGCCGGCGGCGGCCTTGATGTCGAGTGGAAATTCGCGGAACACGTAACGGACCTTGCCAGAGTCGATGTAGGTCGACTTGATCTTCGGGAACACGGTCTCGTTGAAATTGGCGCAGTGCGGGCAGGTCATCGAGGCGTATTCGACGATGGTCACCTTGGCGTCCTGCGGGCCGAGGCCCATGTCCGGCAGCGACTGCGGCTTGGCGACCTCGGCGGCGGTCTGCGCGAACGCGTCCGTGATCAGGCGCAGCGGCGACAGGCCGGCGAGGGCGGCAAGCCCGGTCAGCGAGAGAGCGGTGGTGAAAGCGCGGCGCGTGATGATCAAGGTCAGCTCCCGGATTGGCGCATTCACGCCACAATGAAGGGGGTCCCGAAAAAGAAGCCTTCGCTAGCTTGAAACGGCCATTGTGGCAATGCCGGGGTCTCGCGGCCGGCCTGCGGAAAAGCGTCAATTTCGCTTGATCGAGGCACCCAGCCGGGCCAGCGCCGCGCGCAGGTCGTCGTCCTCCACGGCGCCGAGGTTTGCCGCCTCCCGGGCCACGATTTTGGCGTCGGGCGGGCGCGGCCGCGCCGGGCGGCTGCGGCGCGAGAGGGGCGCCTGCCGGATCGTCAGGCGGCCGACCGCGTGCCAGCCGAAGAACCGGTTCACCCGTTCCAGAATCACGTCGGAGGAGTGCTGGATCTCGAGTGCCATCGGCCCCTCGACCCGCAGCACCAGCGTGGCCGGCTCCTGCGGCTGGCCCTCCACCGGCCGCGGCCACTGCATCTTCATTGGTTCGCAAAAGGTGGCGATCCGCTCGCCCGCGATCTCGGTCCAGCGCGTCACCAGTTCGCGCGCGGCAAAGCCCTGCTTGGCGTAGGCGTCGGTGAAGACGTCGCTGAGCAGGATCGACAGGGGCTTTGCGCTGATCGGGCCAGGTTTGGACATGAAGGGGTTATAGCAGCGGTGGCGATGTGGCCGAAACAATGTTCATCATTGTGGCGGCGTTTCCGCGGCCAGCAAAGAAAGACGTGGATGCCCGGGTCAACCCTGGGCATGACGTGGCGGGATGTGCCTTAAGATGGGTCCATGAGCTCGCGCGCGGCCGCCAAAGCCAGACCGACCGACCAGAAGGCCGACCGGCCGGCACGGCTGCTCGCTTGGTATGACCGGCATCGCCGGACGTTGCCGTGGCGCGCGAAGGCCGGGGAGCGGGCGGATCCGTACCGGGTGTGGCTGTCCGAGATCATGCTGCAGCAGACCACGGTGCGGGCGGTCGGACCTTACTTCGAGAAATTCGTGGCGCGCTGGCCCGATGTGACCGCGCTCGGCCGCGCCTCGCTCGACGATGTGCTGAGGATGTGGGCCGGGCTCGGCTATTATTCGCGGGCGCGCAATTTGCACGCCTGCGCAGTTGCGGTGACGGGCGATCATGGCGGGGCATTTCCGGACACCGAGGACGGCCTGCGCGCGCTGCCCGGCATCGGGCCCTATACCGCGGCGGCGATCGCCGCGATCGCGTTCGACCGCCGGACCATGCCGGTGGACGGCAATATCGAGCGCGTGGTCACCCGGCTCTACGCTATCGAGGAGGCGCTGCCGCAGGCCAAGCCGCTGATCAAGGAGATGGCGGCAACATTGCTCGGCCCGGCTCGTGCCGGCGACAGCGCGCAGGCCTTGATGGATCTCGGCGCCACCATCTGCACGCCGAAGAAGCCGGCCTGCGCATCGTGTCCGCTGAATGACGACTGCGCAGGCCGCATCCGGGGCGACCAGGAAACCTTCCCACGCAAGGCGCCGAAGAAGAGCGGCACGTTGCGCCGCGGCGCTGCCTTCGTGGTGACGCGCGGCGGCGAGCTCCTGGTGCGCTCGCGCCCGGAAAAAGGCCTGCTCGGCGGCATGACCGAGGTGCCGGGGTCGGAGTGGCTTGCCGGGCAGCAGGATGCCGCGGCGCTGGCGCAGGCTCCGGAACTCAAGGGCGTGGCGCGCTGGCACCGTAAGGCCGGAGTCGTCACGCATGTGTTCACGCATTTCCCGCTCGAGATCGTCGTCTACACCGCGACAGTTTCGCCGCGCACGCGCGCGCCGGAGGGCATGCGCTGGGTGCCGGTCGCGACGCTGGACGCCGAGGCGTTTCCCAACGTGATGCGCAAGGTGGTCGCACACGGGCTCGATCTCTGACGTTGGCTCCTGCTGACACCATGCTGGCAGCAGGGCTCGGGTACGACCTCCAGAACAACGGAGGCCGCCATGATCGCAACCGCGCTCGACCACATCCCGATGCCGCCTGTCGCAAAGCTGCTCGGCTGGCGGCTTGTCGACGCACGCCCGCAGGACGGCTGGATCAGGATGGCCTTCGACGGCAAGCAGGATTTCTGCAATCCGGCCGGCTTCATCCAGGGCGGCATGCTTTCGGCGATGCTCGACGACACGATGGGGCCGGCGGTGTTCGTGATGACCGAGGGCAGGCTCTTCACCACGACGATCTCGATGACCGTGAACTTCCTCGCGCCTGCCAGGCCCGGGCCGGTCACCGGCGAGGCGACGGTGACGCAGCTCGGCAAGACCATCGCCTTTGTCGAGGGCCGGCTGACTTCGGCTGAAGGCACGCTGCTCGCGACGGCGAGCAGCAGCATCCGCCTGGTGGAAGCGCCGCTTGCGCTCCAGTTTAATCCGTCACCCTGAGGTGCGAGCTCTTGCGAGCCTCGAAGGGTCGACGGCCACCAGCCGGGCCGTGCATGCTTCGAGACGCGCGTGCCGCGCTCCTCAGCATGACGGGGATAGACTGTAGCCGAGCCTAGGTCAGCCCGGCCGCTGCACGATCGGCGGCTTGGCGTTCAGCCCCTCGACCTGGAAACCGGCGACGCGCTTGTAGTTGGTGGCGATGTCTTCCAGCTCCTGCTGCGACAGCACGTCGGTGACGACCTTGAAGCCATCAGGCGCGCGCTCCTCGACCAGCTGCATCACCTGCTCCGGGCCGTTGCGGCGGTTCAGCATCACGAGGTCGGTCGTTGCGGGCCGCCGCTCGGCCTCATAGGCTGACAGCGCGGCCTGCGTTGCGCCATGCGCCAGGATTTCGCGCGTCAGCGTGCGCGCATCCAAAATCGCCTGCGAGGCGCCGTTGGAGCCGATCGGGTACATCGGATGCGCGGCGTCGCCCATCAGCGTGACGCGGCCGAACGTCCATTGCGGGATCGGGTCGCGATCGACCAGCGGATATTCATAGGCATGCGGGCAGTTCCGGATCAGGCCCGGCACGTCCAGCCAGTCGAAATTCCAGCTCTCGAACCACGGCAGGAACTCGTCGAGTCTTGCCGTGCGGTTATAGTCCTCGCGGCGCCACTGATAGGTCGGCGGCATGTGCCGCTCGGCGACCCAGTTGATGTCGAACTTGCCGTCGGCGCCGGCCTCCTTCGAGATCGGATAGCAGACGAATTTCAACGTCTCGTGGCCGGCCATGATCATGGTGCGGCCGGTCAGGAAGGCGTTGCCGCGGGTGATGCCCCGCCACAGGATGCGGCCGTTCCAGATCGGCGGCCCTTCCTGCGGATAGAGCTTCTCGCGCACCGCCGAATGGATGCCGTCGGCGGCGATCAGCACCGCGCCGTCATAGCTGCCCGCGGGCTTGCCGGTGGCGCGATCGATGAAGTCGGCGCGGACGCCGTCCGCCGTCTCGGTCCAGCCGGTGAGATGATGGCTGGTCAGGATGTTGGCAGCTCCAAGCCGTGCGATCGCCGCATCGAGCAGCAGCTGTTGCAGGCGGCCGCGATGGATCGAGAATTGTGGCCATTTGTAGCCGGCCTCGAGCCCGCGCGGCTCGCTCCAGATCGGCTTGCCGTGCTTGGAGAAATAGGCGAGCTCGCGGGTGCGCACCGCCGATGCGTCGAGCACGTCGTGCAGGCCGAGCTCGATCAGTTCACGCACCGCATGCGGCAGCACGTTGATGCCGACGCCGAGCGGCCGGAGCTCCGGCACGCTCTCGAACACGCGGCAGGGCACCCCGATCTGGTGCAGGCTGAGCGCCAGCGTCAGCCCGCCAATTCCGCCACCTGCAATGAGCACAGTCATGAAAAGCCCTCTCGATTGGCCATGGTCATCGCACGGCGGCGCCGCCGCGGGCAAGGTCCGCGGCAGCCCGCGGGGTGGACGGCAAGGGATGCTGCCGCTAACGTCCGCCACATCCTATAAAAAGGTAAGGGCCGGGTTCGCCACGAACCGACAAGGCCCGCAGAGGACAACGACATGCTCAAGCTCTATACCGCCCCCGGCACCTGTGCGCTCGCCTCCCACATCGCGCTGGCCGAAGCCGGCGCGCCCTATACGGTC
>NZ_JASGSR010000143.1:0-18752 GCF_040446015.1 Bradyrhizobium sp. INPA03-11B | reverse complement strand
CCCCCCCCCCCCCCCCCCCCCCCCCCCCCCCCCCCCCCCCCCCCCCCCCCCTTTACACGCACAAGACGGCATACGAGATTGCTGGACATGTCTCGTGGGCTCGGAGATGTGTATAAGAGACAGCTCTCCACGAGTCATATTGTGAGAGAACCCCACCCGGCGCTGCGCGCCGACCTCCCCCGCAAGCGGGAGAGGTGCACTAAAGCCGTCGCTCGACCCAGCTCATCCAACTCGTCCCGCGCCCCTCGCCGATCCCGGCGTTCCATCCGCCGCATGCCCAAAAAGTCGTCTTTGCGACAGGTTGCCGCACCGGATAGAAGGTGCCCGTGGAAGCAATCTTCGACGAAAAATCAGGGAGAGAAACACGATGAAATCGCTCTTGGCCGCAGCGGCGGCCAGCCTCGCGCTTGCGGCCTCCGGCACCGCGGCCAACGCCCAGATCTCCGACGACGTCGTCAAGCTCGGCGTGCTCACCGACATGTCGAGCCTCTATGCGGACGCCACCGGCAAGGGCTCGGTCGCCGCGGTCGAGATGGCGGTCGCCGATTACGGCGGCAAGGTGAAGGGCAAGCCGATCCAGGTCGTCGTGGCCGATCATCAAAACAAGCCCGACGTCGGCGTCAGCATCGCGCGCAACTGGTACGACAACGACAAGGTCGATGCGATCCTCGACGTGCCGACCTCGTCGGTCGCGCTGCCGATCTCGGCGCTGACGCGCGAGAAGAACAAGATCCACATCAATTCCGGCGGCGGCTCATCCGACATCACCGGCACCGCCTGCTCGCCCAACACCGTGCACTGGACCTACGACACCTACGCGCTGTCGAACGTCGCCGGCAAGGCGATGGTCAAGCGCGGCGAGGACACCTGGTTCTTCGTCACCGCCGACTACGCCTTCGGCATGGCGCTGGAGCGCGACGCCGCCAACGTCGTCAAGGAGACCGGCGGCAAGGTGCTGGGCGACGTGCGCCATCCGCTCAACTCGTCGGACTTCTCGTCCTTCCTGCTGCAGGCGCAGGCCTCCAAGGCCAAGGTCGTGGCGCTGGCCAATGCCGGCGGCGACACCACCACCGCGCTGAAGCAGGCCGCCGAGTTCGGCCTGACCCAGGGCGGCCAGAAGCTGATCGCGCTGCTGATGGAGATCACCGACACCCACGCACTGGGTCTGAAGGCGACGCAGGGCCTGATCGTCACCGACGCTTTCTACTGGGACATGAACGACGAGACCCGCGCCTTCTCGAAGCGCTTCAACGAGAAGGTCGGCCACATGCCGACCATGATCCAAGCCGGCCTCTACTCGGCGACCATGCATTACCTGAAGGCGATCGAGGCGATCGGCACCGACGAAGCGCCGAAGGTGATGGAGCAGATGCGCAAGACGCCGATCAACGACTTCTTCGCCAAGAACGGCCATATCCGCATCGACGGCCGCATGGTGCACGACATGTATCTGTTCGAAACCAAGAAGCCCGAGGAATCCAAGAACGAGTGGGATCTCTACAAGCTGATCGCCACGGTGCCCGGCGACGAAGCGTTCCGCCCGCTCGACAAGGGCGGCTGCCCACTGGTGAAGTCGAACTGACACACGCCGCGAAGAACCGGCCGGGTCCGCTGAATGCGCGCCCACCAGGAGCCAATGAAAACGCGCCCGGCCACACCGGGCGCGTTTTTCATGTCGCGACAGGCATCGATGATTGCGTCGTCAGCCGGCGCTATTCCGCATTCGCGCTCGGGATCATCCAGGTCGAATAGGTTTGCCAGACGCCATCGCCAAGATTGCGCTGATAGGCGATGAAATCAGCGTGGTCGCCGTGCACCAGTTCGTAGCGATAGTACCTTGAGAGGTCGTCGATCTGCTTGGTCATGGAACGTCTCCGTCATAAGGGAAAGTCCTGTATTTCGACGTAGTCGGCGCGCGCCCATCGTCAATAGTATGACGTAGATCATTCAATCACAGGCGCGCGATCCGCATCCGATTGGGCGGCTGCTTCAGCGCCCGGCACGATGCGAACTGTGCCGCGGCAGGCGAACGACGCCGATGCCGCTCTCTTCCGCCTGAAGCCTCTGCAGCACCGCCGGCGGCTCCAGCACGAGCTTGGCCGCGGGCGTCGGCGCGCCGTTGTTGAGCACGTCGCGATACGGATAGAGCGCCTGGAAGGCGGCCGGCTCGGAGATCGCGGCCTGGGCCGAGGCCGCCGTCGCCGTGATGGCCGACAGCGCCGCAGCCAGCGCGATGGTTTTGAACGTCCTTGCGAAATGGGAAATCCTGGTGGTCATGGGTAACGCTCCCGCGATTTACATCGCATACGATTAATTCGCTCGCGCCTGATAAAGGCATGGCGCGGCCGGCCTTCAAGTATCCCGATTTAATCGGATGCGATTTATTCGAGCGCGGGGCTTCAACTATCCGTGTGATCGGCGGGCCATGCGCGGCCGGCAAGGCCGGTTTGTTCGCGCGGTCGGCCCTTTCGGAAATGCTTCCGGTGGACTGCGAAGGACTGACCGGCGACAAACGCCCGAGTAATACGCGCGTGCGCGACCGTGGCAGTCATCGGACTGTCAGGAGACTAAGACAAGAAGACGACTACGTCGGCCGCGTTCGGCTCGGCACTATGGCATCGCCCGATGCCAGACAGAGATGGAGGCGAGCCCGTGAAGCAGATTCGTTCAGGACGGAAACTACACATTAGAGCGATGCTGCTCGGTGGGGCCTTGGCGGTGCTGCTGCCGTCGATGGCGTCGGCGCAAACCGGCTCGGCGCCATCAGGCGCCAAACCCTTCCTCACCGTCGACGGCAAGCAGCCGCTCGTCATCGGACATCGCGGCGTGCCGGGCCTGGTGCCCGAGGAGACCGAAGCATCGTATGAGCTGGCCGCAGACCTCGGAACGGACTCGCTCGAAGAGGACCTGCATCTGACCAAGGATTGCGTGCTGGTGGCGCGGCACAATCCATGGCTCGGCGACAACACCAACGTCGCCGAAGTGGCGAAGACCAACGCCGAGGTTGCGGCCCGCAAGCGCACGGCGCCGGGCGTTCCCGTCAAGGTGAAATGGGCGCAGACGCCGACCAGCGGGCCGGCCGAATATCCGACCGATCTCATCGATCCGGCCGATCCCAAATCGGTGCTGAAAGCGCTGATCGTCGACGGTGACGACCACACCAATGACTGGTCGATCACCGATTTCACCATGGCCGAGCTGAGGCAGTGGATCGCCGGCACCACCTATGATGCGGCCAACGAACGGCCGAAACTGTTCAACGGCAAATTCCCGATCATCAGCTTCCAGGACATCATCGACATCGCCAAGGCCAAGAGCAAGGCGACGGGGCGCTCGATCTCGGTCTATCCGGAAACCAAGAATCCGACCTGGAACAATGCCCAAGCGATCGCCAATGGTTGCGGCGCGCCCGGCAGCCATCCGCTCGAGGATGCCCTGATCAAGATCATCAAGGAGAACGGCCTCAATTCGAAGGACGCGCCCATCATCGTGCAGAGCTTCGAGCCCGGCAGCCTGAAATACATGCGCAGTCACGGCCTGGAGACGCGGCAGGTCCAGCTGATCGACGGCAACGGCGTCGACTTCAAGACCGGCAAGGTACTGCTCAACAATATCGCCAATTCCCGTCCCTACGACTGGACGGTCGCAGGTGACGCCCGCACCTTCGATGCGATGCTGACGCCGGAAGGCCTCGCTGAGATCAAGACCTATGCCGACGGCATCGGTCCGTGGAAGGCCCATATCGTGCCGTACAAGATCTCGCCCTGGAAGGACGCTGGCGCCGACGGCAAGCCCTACAAGGGATCGACGGCGGAGGCCTCGACGCAGGAAGCGACCAGCGTGATTGCCGACGCGCACAAGCTCGGCCTGTTCGTGCACGTCTTCACGTTCCGGGACGAGAAGAAATATCTGGCTGCCGATTATCGCAACGATCCAAGCCTCGAATATCTGAAGTTCTTCCGTCTCGGCGTCGACGGGGTGTTCACGGATTTCACCCACACCGGCGTTGCCGCCCGCGCGGCTTACTTGCGCGAACTCGGCTGGTGAGGCCAGCAGCCGAGCGCAGGCTTGTGGCACAACAAGACGCGCCCGGCATCACCGGGCGCGCTTGTCTTTCACGTGATGCGATCCGCGTTACTCGGTCGAGTATTTGAACTCCGGCATCGCCTTCAGCTCATCCTTGGACGCGTTGAACACCGCGTGGTCGGGATACCAGGGATTGGGCTTCGCCGTCGCCGCCGGCGCCGCGGGCGCAGTACCCGTAGTGCTTGTCGGCGACATCTTGTTGCTGCTGCCGCCGCCGGTGTTCGAGGCGCCGGTATAGGCGATCGGCTCGCTTGAGAACTTCACCTTGTCGAGCGGCACGGCGACCAGATGCTCGCCGACGCCAAGGAAGCCGCCGACACCGATGACGACAGCCTTGATGGTGCCGCCCTTCTCCATCAGCAGATCATTGATCGAGCCGACGCTCTCGTTCTTGTCGTTGTACACGCTGAGGCCGACGACCTTCGACGCGCGCCAGTTGCCCTTGAACTCGGTCGGCGACGTGGAAGACGTCGATGCCGCAGGAGCCGGCGACGCCGCAGGAGACATCTTGTCGCCCTTGTCGGTGGGCGTCTGCGCAAAGGCGACGGTTGCGAGCAGCGCTGTGCCGGCGGCGCCGGCGATGATGGATTTGACCAACATGATGGCTCTCCTCATTTCGCAAAATCGATGCATGGAGAACCCGTCATCTCCGCAACCGTTCCTAACGGAACTGCGGTCAAACGCCGCTTCGGTCTGTGGCAGCGCCGAACGCGCGATGCAGCAGACCGAGCGTGTGGACCTTCCGGCGCACGCAGTGTTGCGCTCCTTGACGAAAGCGACCGTCGCCTCTCAAGTAAGCCGCGGTTGAGCCTCACGACTGCGCCGGACGCGCAGTTCCTGATGTGACGATGTTTGGCTCACTAAGTCGTCCCGGCGAACCGCGCTGCGCAAGTGGACACACGCCCCCCGCAGCCGCGTCATCGATCGACATGCGTCGATCATGCGCGCACCTGACCGCGCTCAGAAGCCGCCCCAATAAGGCGGCACGCCGTAGAAGCGATGCAGCTCGACTTCCTGCGAACGGTCGCCCCAATCGAAATCCTTGTCGGCGCGGAATGACGGCGCGCGCTTCAGCTCATCATCCTCGATGTCGAGCTCGTAGGCCTCGAACTTCGTATTGTACTGCAGCCGGCCCCACGGCAGCGGAATCAGATTGGTTCCGATCCCGAGGAAGCCACCGAAGCTCAGTACTGCGTACGACACCTTGCCCGAGATCTTGTCGATCATCAGCCGCTCGATATGGCCGATCATGTCGCCATTGGCCCGGCGCACCGCCGTCCCCTCAACGCGATCGCTTGCAATGAGCTGATGCGGCCTTGTCCTGACCTCGACAGCCATCTCACCCTCCCTGACCTGAAAGAGAAACAACGCGTCGCCGGGGGAACGGGTTCCGGCCCCGGATACGACAGCCACCCTTCCCTTTCCTGGGCCGGCGGGCGGCTCGGGGCGGAGCCCGGCCCGGGAGAGATCCACCCGTATTTCAACGCATTAGGCTTGATGACGGAACGATAACTTTTCTCCGCACCGCCGACCTGCTAACTCGTTCTGCCGCACAAGATTTCAGACATACACTGAAACAAAATTCCTGAGCCGCTTTCCCCGAATCACGGACAAAAGATCGGTATGACCCAGGCTGCGCCCAATATCCTCGTCGTCGAGGACGACCGCGAAACGCGGTCCCTCATCGCAAAATATCTCCGCACCAATTCCTGTCATGTCACGACCGCCTCGGACGGTCGCGAAATGGCCAAGGCCATGACCGACCACCGCGTCGATCTCCTGGTGCTCGACGTCATGCTGCCCGGCGAGGACGGCCTCAGCCTGTGCCGCAAGGTGCGCGCGGAGTCGCAGACGCCGATCATCATGCTGACCGCGCGCGGCGAGGACGTCGACCGCATCCTCGGCCTCGAGATGGGCGCCGACGACTACCTCGCAAAACCGTTCAACCCGCGCGAGCTGCTGGCCCGGATCAACGCCGTGCTGCGCCGGCAGGCCGCCGCGCGCAATGCCAGCGCGATCGAAGGGGCGACCACGCTGACCTTCCTCGGCTGGCGCATCGACATCCGCCTGCGCGAGCTGCGCAACCCCGAAGGCGCGCGGGTCGCCATGACCAGCGCCGAGTTCGACCTGCTGCGCACCTTTTGCGAACGGCCCGGCCGCGTGCTGTCGCGCGACAGCCTGCTCGACCTGACGCAGGGCCGCAGCGCCGGCTCGTTCGAGCGTTCGATCGACGTGCTGGTCAGCCGCATCCGCCGCAAGATCGAGCCCGACCCGCAGGAAGCCACCATGATCAAGACGGTGCGTTCCGGCGGCTATGTGTTCACTCCGAGGGTGGAGGCGGTTGCCGCCACGAGCAACTGACCATGAAGCTGCTGCGCGTGCTGAGTCTGCGGGGGATCGGCGCCCAGATGGCGGCGCTGGTCGTCGTCTCGATCGTCGCGCTGCACCTGATCATCACCGCCACCTTCCTGATCCATCGCCCTGATAGGCCGGAGCCGTCCGATCGCTGGCACACCCAGCTCGCCGCGGCCGCGCAATTGCTCGGGCATACCCCGGCATCGGAGCGGCCGCGGCTGCAGGCCGACATCATCAGAGCCTTCCCGCAGCTTGCGATCGGCGACTTCAACTCCGATACCGGCGCGCTGACCGAGACCGACCCGCCGAGCCTGCATGCACTGCGCCGGCTCGGCGCCGGCTATCATGTCTACTCCCTGCCCCGCGGGGCGGGCAGCACGCCGCGTGACGGCGAGATCCGCCGCGTCGCGATCCGCTTGCCGGACGGCGCCATGTTCGCCGCCAACCTGATGCCGGATCAGCACATGCGGCCGTTCTGGGGCGGCCCCTGGATGATGACGGTGCTGTTCGCCGTCATCAGCGTCACTTTGCTCGGCCTGTGGGCGGCATGGGCGCTGACCGCGCCGCTGTCGTCCTTCGTCAAGGCCGCCGAGACCTTCAGCCTGAACGGCGCCGCCGCGCCGCTGCCGGAGCGCGGTCCCGAGGAGATCCGCTCGCTGGCAAAGGCGCTGAACCGGATGCGCGAGCGCATCACGGCATTGATCGACGATCGCACCAAGATGCTGGCCGCCATCAGCCACGACCTGCGCACGCCGATCACGCGGATGCGGCTGCGCGCCGAGTTCATCGAGGACGAGACCCATCGCCACCGCATGCTCCGCGACCTCGACCAGATGCGCTCGATGCTGGAGTCGGTGCTGTCGTTCCTGCGCAACGATCGCAAGCTCGAGGAGATGACGCTGGTCGACATCGCGAGCACGCTGCACCTCGTCACCGACCAGTTCGCCGACATGGGACACAAGGTCAGCTACGTGGGACCGCAGCACGCGATGGCGACCGCGCGACCCGCCGACCTGCATCGCAGCATCACCAATCTGGTCGACAATGCCGTGCGCTTCGGCGGCGAAGTCGCCGTCCGCCTCGACGTCAAGCCGGATCGCCTCGTCATCGACATCGAGGACGACGGCCCCGGCATTTCGGACGCGCACAAGGCGAGCGTGCTGGAGCCGTTCGTGCGCGGCGACCAGGCGCGCAACATGGACGAGGCCGAAGGCTTCGGCCTTGGCCTGTCGATCGCCAACGCCATCGTGCTCGCGCATGGCGGCACGCTGTCACTGCACGATCGCAAGCCGCACGGGCTCGTGGTCCGGATCGAATTGCCGGCGCGGCAACAGCTGCAGTTGGCGCGGAAATCCGCGGCCTGATCAGGCTGACCTGATCGGCGATGACGCTGACCGATAACGACGCTGACCGATAGCTAAGGCATCAGGCGGCGAGCGGCGTGAGCTGCGCCGTGTCGTAGATCGCGATCGCCTCGAAGCGGTAATTGCAGGCGCGGCAATTCCACAGGAACGACGTGCGTCCCTCGCAGTGCTCCACCCAATCGGGGCGGGCAATCGGCTTGCCGCATTGCGCGCAGGGATTTTCGCGAGGCATATAGCCTGTGTCCTGACGGACCATGGCGCATCTCCCGAGTGATGTTTTTTTGCGTGCTTTGGACTGGACAGATGTGCTGACTGAACGCGCCCACTCTGTCGTGGGATGAAGTGTAAACCTTCGCTCCGTCGTTTGCACGAAAAACTGTTGTCGATCGCGTGCGGCAAAATCGATCGAGAAAATTAGCGGCCAGAATTTGAGCCGACGACAATTTTCAGTCGAGACGATTGATGCGAACAATTTGAAGCATCTCGCAATCGCGTCGTTCGGCTCACCGCAGGGCCGGACAATCACGGACGCACAACGTTCGCTGATGCGAAGGTTTTGCCACATTCCTGCCCGCTCGCCGTACCAATGAGACCGCAGAACCGACGCGCGTTTGATCACCCCGAGCGACCCGAGATGAAGACCCTCCAGAGCCTTAGCTACCTTGTCGCCGCCATCGCGGTGCTGGCGTTCTGCGGAAGCGCAAGTGCACAATCGCGCGCGCAATATGAGGCGATGGTCGCGGCCGAGGCCCAGGCCAATTTGGTGCCGGTGGAGCTGGTGCATCGCGTCATCGTGCGCGAGAGCAAGTACCATCCGCAGCTGATCGGGCGCGGCGGCACCATCGGGCTGATGCAGATCAAGCTCGGCACCGCGCGCGGGCTCGGCTACACCGGTACCGCCGAGGGTCTGCGCGACCCCGGCACCAACCTCAAATACGGCGTCAAATATCTCGCAGGCGCCTATCGCGCCGCCAATGGCGATCATGACCGAGCCGTGCGTTATTTCGCCGGCGGGTATTACTACGTCGCAAAGCGGCAGCGCGGCGGTCACCTCAAGGAGGCGAAGCATGGCGGCGCCGGTGCACCGCCGAAGGAGCTCGCCAAACAAGAGCAAATGCCGGCCGATGGCGCCGAGCCGCAGCCGGAACAGACTTCCAAATAAGTGCGTCGCGTTCCCTACCTTGGCATACAACTTGGCATACAAGTTGACACATCCGCCCATCCGCCTACATTAGGGGCGTTCCGAGGGGTGCTCCGAAGGAGGAGCTGAGATACCGCAAGCTTGGACTGGCCAGTAGGCGAACAGTCCGGGACCGCGGTGACCCTTTGAACCTGATCCGGGTCATGCCGGCGAAGGGACAGGGATGTATCAGACGTCAAGACCGCGGGGGGATTCCCCCGTCACCATCATCGGCGCAGGCATAACCGGCGCCTGGCATGCGCTATTGCTCGCAGAGGCCGGACGTGCCGTCACCCTGCATGAGCGCAGTGACGCTGGGATGACGGAATCCACAAGCCACTGGGCCGGCGGAATGCTGGCGCCCTGGTGCGAGGAGGAGGCCGCCGAGCCCCTGATCACGCGCCTTGGCATCCGCTCGCTCGACCTGTGGCGGCAGCATCTCCCGGAAACGGCGTTCAACGGCTCGCTGGTGGTGGCGCATCCGCGCGACCGCGCCGATTTCGAGCGCTTTGCCCGCCTCACGTCAGGCCATCGCCGGCTCGATGCCGAGGGCGTTCGCGCGCTCGAGCCGTCGCTCGAGGGCCGCTTCCGCGAGGGCCTGTTCTATCCCGAGGAGGGCCATGTCGAACCGCGCCGCGTGCTGCCACGGCTGCATGCCGCGATCGCCAAGGCCGGCGGCGCCATCAAGTTCGGCAGCGATGCCGAGGCTGATGATCTGGACGGCCTCGTGATCGACTGCCGGGGACTAGCCGCACGCGACCGCGAGCCGAGCCTGCGCGGCGTCAAGGGCGAGATGATCATCATCGAGACATCGGAGGTCGAGCTGACGCGTCCGGTGCGGCTGATCCATCCACGCTGGCCGCTTTACGTGATCCCGCGCGGCGACGGCCGCTTCATGCTGGGTGCGACCTCGATCGAGGCCGAGGACAATGGCGTCAGCGTGCGCTCGGCGCTGGAGCTCTTGGGCGCCGCCTATGTCGTGCATCCGGCGTTCGGCGAGGCACGCATCGTCGAGTTCGGCGCCGGGCTCAGGCCAGCCTTCCCAGACAATCTGCCGAAAATCAGGATCGAGCAGGAACGCATCACGGTGAACGGACTCTACCGTCATGGCTTCCTGCTGGCGCCGGCACTGGCCGAGCTGACGCTCGCCTATCTTTCGCGCGGCGAGATCGACAATGAGGTGATGCAATGCGCGTGATCGTCAACGGCGAGCAACGGGAGATCAACGCAGCCAGCGTCGACGCGCTCTTGGCCGAGCTCGACTACGAGGGCAGCCATTTCGCGATCGCAGTGAATTACGACGTGGTGCCGAAGGGCCGCTGGGCCGAGACCGCGCTGAAAGCCGGCGACGAGATCGAGATCATCACGCCGCGGCAGGGAGGGTGATGATGGCCAGCACGCACTCCCTCCCCGCGTCGTCCCTGCGAAAGCAGGGACCCATACTCCGCGGCCCCTCAATAAGGCACGTGGGGCGACGTTCCCTCCGCCAATTGCCGGTCGTGGTTATGGGTCCCTGCTTTCGCAGGGACGACAGATTGATTTGAGGAGACACATGGTCACCTTCTACGGCAAAACCTTCCCCTCCCGCCTGCTGATCGGCACGGCGCTGTATCCCTCGCCTGCGATCATGCAGAACGCGATCCGCGCGTCCGGCGCCAGCATCGTCACGGTATCGCTCCGCCGCGAAGCCGCGGGCGGCAAGACCGGCGATGCGTTCTGGTCCTTGATCCGCGAGCTCGGCGTCACCGTGCTGCCGAACACCGCCGGCTGCCGCAGCGTGCGCGAGGCGGTGACCACCGCAAAGCTGGCGCGCGAATTGTTCGGCACGCCCTGGATCAAGCTCGAGGTGATCGCCGACAACGACACGCTGCAGCCCGACGTGGTCGGCCTGGTCGAGGCCGCCAGCATCCTGATCAAGGACGGGTTCGAAGTGTTCCCCTATTGCACCGAGGATTTCTCGGTCGCCTCGCGGCTGGTCGAGGCCGGCTGCAAGGTGGTGATGCCGTGGGCCGCGCCGATCGGCAGTGCAAAAGGCATCACCAACCGCGACGCGCTGAAGCTGCTGCGCGATCGCCTGCCCGATATCACGCTGGTGGTCGACGCCGGCCTCGGCGCGCCGTCGCATGCGGCGCAGGCGCTCGAGCTCGGCTATGACGCCGTGCTGCTCAACACCGCCGTGGCAAAAGCCGCCGATCCCGTTGCGATGGCCAACGCCTTCCGCCTCGGCGTCGAGGCCGGCCGCACCGCGTACGAAGCCGGGCTGATGGAAGCCCGCGACTTCGCCTCCCCCTCCACCCCTGTCGTTGGGACCCCGTTCTGGCATGCCGTATCCTGATCCGTTCTACCCCGTCGTCGACAGCATCAAATGGGTCGAGCGACTGACCAAACTCGGCGTCGGCACCATCCAGCTGCGCGCCAAAGAGCTCGACGATTCCGGGGCGTTGCAGATCGTCAGCGACGCGCTCGCGGTGACCAAGGGCACGCCCACGAAACTCGTCGTCAACGACTACTGGCGCGCCGCGATCGTTGCCGGCGCCGAGCATCTGCATCTCGGCCAGGAAGATCTCGCTGAGGCCGACCTCGCCGAGATCCGCAAGGCAAAACTGACGCTCGGCGTCTCCACCCATGACGACACTGAGCTCGCCACCGCGCTCGCCGCCAAGCCCGATTATGTCGCGCTCGGTCCGATCTTCTTCACCACGCTGAAGTCGATGCGGTTCGAGCCGCGGGGCATTCCGAAGATCACCGAGTGGAAGAAGCGGATCGGCTCGATCCCTCTTGTCGCGATCGGCGGCATCAAGTTCGAGCACGCCGCCGAGATCTTCGCCGCCGGTGCCGACTCGATCGCCGTCGTCAGTGACGTCACCCAGAACGCCGACCCCGACGCACGGGTGCGGCAATGGCTCGGCCTCAACGCGGAGGCCGCGTGATGCAAACTCTCGTTCCACACACCCTGCCGTCATCGCCCGGCTTGACCGGGCGATCCAGTACGCCGCGGCTTCTCCGTATCCCATCGCGGCCTCTGGAATACTGGATCCCCGCTTTCGCGGGGATGACAGCGGTAATTGTTTCTCGCGCAGCAATGCCAACGAATTGAAGTAAGGAGGATCCCTCATGAACATCCGCTCCAACCCCGATACCACTCGTCCCGCCGTCACCACCGGCTCGCTGCCCGCCTCGCGCAAGATCTTCGCGACGCCGGCAAGCGCGCCCGATGTCCGCGTGCCGCTGCGCGAGATCATCCTGTCGGAAGGCGCCGGCGAGCCGAACCTGCCGGTCTATGACACGTCGGGCCCCTACACCGATCCGGCCGTCACGATCGACGTCAACTCCGGCCTGCCGCGCAATCGCCTGGCCTGGGTCAAGGAGCGCGGCGGCGTCGAGGAATATGAAGGCCGCACCATCAAGCCGGAGGACAACGGCAATGTCGGCGCATCCCACGCCGCCAAGGCGTTCACCGCACACCACGCGCCGCTGCGCGGGCTCGACGGCCACAAGATCACGCAGCTCGAATTCGCCCGCGCCGGCATCATCACCAAGGAGATGATCTACGTCGCCGAGCGCGAAAACCTCGGCCGCAAGCAGCAGCTCGAGCGCGCGGAAGCCGCCCTTGCCGACGGCGAGAGCTTCGGCGCCTCAGTGCCGGCCTTCATCACCCCGGAATTCGTCCGCGACGAGATCGCGCGCGGCCGCGCCATCATCCCCTCCAACATCAACCATGCCGAGCTCGAGCCGATGATCATCGGCCGCAACTTCCTGACCAAGATCAACGCCAATATCGGCAACTCGGCGGTGACCTCGTCGGTCGAGGAAGAGGTCGACAAGATGGTGTGGGCGATCCGCTGGGGCGCCGACACCGTGATGGATCTCTCTACCGGCCGCAACATCCACACCACCCGCGAATGGATCCTGCGCAACTCGCCGGTGCCGATCGGCACCGTGCCGATCTACCAGGCGCTGGAGAAGTGCGATGGCGATCCCGTCAAGCTGACCTGGGAGCTCTACAAGGACACCCTGATCGAGCAATGCGAACAGGGCGTCGACTATTTCACGATCCACGCCGGCGTGCGCCTCTCCTACATCCACCTCACCGCCAACCGCGTCACCGGCATCGTCTCGCGCGGCGGCTCGATCATGGCGAAGTGGTGCCTCGCGCATCACAAGGAGAGCTTCCTCTACACTCATTTCGACGAGATCTGCGACCTCATGCGCAAGTATGACGTCTCGTTCTCGCTCGGCGACGGCCTGCGTCCCGGCTCGATCGCCGACGCCAACGACCGCGCGCAGTTTGCCGAGCTGGAGACGCTCGGCGAATTGACCAAGATCGCATGGGACAAGGGCTGCCAGGTCATGATCGAGGGCCCCGGCCACGTGCCGATGCACAAGATCAAGATCAACATGGACAAGCAGCTCAAGGAATGCGGCGAGGCGCCGTTCTATACGTTGGGCCCGCTGACCACCGACATCGCGCCGGGCTATGACCACATCACCTCGGGCATTGGCGCGGCGATGATCGGCTGGTTCGGCTGCGCGATGCTCTGCTACGTCACGCCGAAGGAGCATCTGGGTCTTCCCGACCGCAACGACGTCAAGGTCGGCGTCATCACCTACAAGATCGCGGCCCACGCGTCTGACCTGGCCAAGGGCCACCCCGCCGCGCAGCTCCGCGACGATGCGCTCAGCCGTGCTCGGTTCGACTTCCGCTGGCAGGACCAGTTCAACCTCGGCCTCGACCCCGAGACCGCGAAGAACTTCCACGACGAGACCCTGCCGAAGGAAGCCCACAAGGTCGCGCATTTCTGCTCGATGTGCGGCCCGAAATTCTGCTCGATGAAGATCACCCAGGACGTCCGCGACTACGCCGCGACGCTCAACGACCCGACGGGTGTCGGGGCGTCGATGTCAGGCACTATCGAGGACGGCATGGCGACGATGAGCGCCAAGTTCAAGGAGATGGGCGAGAACCTGTATCTCGACGCGGAGAAGGTGAAGGAGAGTAATCGGGTGTTGTGAGGTATCGCCCTCACCGCTCGTCATGCCCGGGCTTGACCCGGGCATCCATCAAAGGACTAAAGGGCGGGCCCTCAAACCTGCCCTTTCTCTTTTCAAGATATCTTGATATCGTTCACTACCAATGATTGCGCAACGCGCTACGGGCGGTTGCGCTTAGCGCACGATTGCGGGGGGATTGCTATTGTTACCAACTAAATTGGACCCGTCGAGCACATTGCTGTTCTTGGGCTCTGGGTTCACCAGCGAAGCAACCAATATTCAGAACGCAAGTCCACCTGTCGGATCTGGACTAGCAAAAGAATTCGAACGCCAGTTAGGAATCGAGTCTGGAGAACTCGATCTGAAGACGTTAGCGACGGAGATGAATTTTAGGACCGACAAAAGTCTTTACCAGACGCTCTACAACCTTTTCACAATTGCAGCTCTCAGCGATTCTCAAGCCGAAATCCTATCTCGCAAATGGCTACGGATAAGCGCGCAGCCGCATCAGCAGGCTTCGAGACATTTCAAATTGATACTTATGCGCTGCGTCTTCTCATGCAACTTGAGGAACGCGACGGCAGTAGTACGGTAACCCGATTTGACGCCATTATGGAGAAGAGCGAACTCGTTCTCACGATGATCGCAAACGAAAATCGTCGCGGCCACGCAATCCAAGTGCTGGACGGCTTCGAACCGTTCGTTCACGCGAGAGGTCGAGCAATGTCTCGGGTAGAACGAAATGCTTTGGTTTTGCAGATCGGTCGGATCGAGAGAAGCCTCGAGAACTTGTTTGCAGAACTCAGGGCCGAGTTTGGCTCGGACTCCATTCGGAAGTCACTCGCCCGAGCTCGCATGCATATTGTTCAATTGCCGCTTTAGCTCTCAAGGTGCAAGCGTATTGGCGCTTGCCTGGAATGGTGAAGAGGAGGACGGATCGTAGCAATCGTGCGTTGAATGAGGATGATATCGCCACTAGGCAAAAGCTCTACACCGTCGAGCCGACCGCCGACGCCCGCACGCCGCGCCCCGCTCCAAACGCAATCTCCTGATACCCCTTCTCCGCCACGCCGTTGATGATCCCCAAGAACTTCGGCGTGCCGCCGTTGTAGACGAAGTAGCGCACCGTGCCCTCCTCGTGGCCGGCGACGTTGGAGTTGTAGCCGGTGAACCAGGACTTGGCTTTGCGCATCAGCATGATCTCGTACATCTTGACGACATGCGCGGTCCAACGCTCCTGCGCCTCTAGCGTTGCGTCGGCGCGGGTCAGGCCGCGGGCCCACATGTATTGCAGCAGGTTGGTGCACCAGTTGACGCCGTTCTCGATGCCGCGCGGGAAGTTTGTCGACGCGGAGGCGCTTTGCGGGCCGGTCGGCATCAGCAGGTTCGGGAAGCCGTGCACGAGCATCCCGAGGAAGGTCGACGGCGCCTGCTTCCATTTGTCGGCGAGTTTCTCGCCGCCGATGCCCCTGATGTCGATCAGGTCGTAGGCGCCGGTGATGGCGTCGAAGCCGGTGGCGTAGACGATGATGTCGAAGTCGTAGTCGCGCGCCGTGGTGCGCAGGCCGGTCTCGGTGACGCGCACCAGCGGCGTCTCGCTGAGATCGACGAGCTGCACATTGTCGCGGTTGTAGGCCTCGAAATACCGCGTCTCCAGCGGCAGGCGCTGCACGCCGAAGCCATGATCCCGCGGGATCAGCTTCTCGGCGACCTTGGGATCGTTGACGCGGCCGCGGATGCGGCCTGCGATATATTCCGACAGCTCCGCGTTGGCGGCTTCATCCATGAAGATCTCGCGAAAATTTGCGAGCCAGATGCCGAAGCCGGGCTCGTCGTAGAGCTTGTCCCACGTCTTCAGCCGCTCCTCGCGGCTCACTTCGTAGAAGCCGCGCTTGTCGGGGCCGTGCACGAAACTGCCGGGCGTCAGCGCGCAGGCGGCGAAGATCTCGTCATAGCGCGCGCGGATGTCGGCCATTTCAGCGTCCGATATCGCGCTGTTGTTGAGCGGCGCGCTCCAGTTCGGCCGGCGCTGGAACACCGTGAGTTCGCCGACCTTGTCGGCGATCTCGCCGATCAGCTGGATGCCGGTGGCACCGGTGCCGATCACGGCGACCTTTTTGCCGGCGAGATCGACCGGCTCGTGCGGCCAGTAATAGGTGTGGAACGAGCGGCCCTTGAAGTCGTCGATCCCGGGCACGCGCGGCATGGTCGGCGCCGACAGCAGCCCGATCCCCAGCACGACGAAGCGGCAGGTCAGCGTGCGGCCGTCACTGATCTCCAATTGCCAGAGGTCGCGCGCCTCGTCGAACTGCATGGCCTCGACCTTGCAATTGAACTGCATGTGCCGGCGCAGGTCGAACTTGTCGGCGACGTAGTTGAGGTAGCGCAGATTCTCCGGCTGGCCGGAGAAGCGCTCCTTCCAGTGCCACTCGTCGAGCAGCTCGCGCGAGAACGAGAAGCCGTAGGTGTAGCTCTCGGAATCGAAGCGGCAGCCGGGATAGCGGTTCCAGTACCAGGTACCGCCGAGATCGGACGCGGCTTCCAGCACGGTGGCATCGATGCCGAGATCGGCGAGCCGCTTGATCTGGTAGATGCCGGCGACGCCGGCGCCGACCACGATCACCTCGTAATGGGTTTTCGCCTCTCCCGTCATTGTCAGCTCCCAAAATTCTTCTTGATCTGTTGGGCTGGATTACAGACCCTTTTGCCCGATCAGGCAACCGCGCCGCGGCGCGCGCGACTTGCGTTGAGGCGCTGCCTGCACCACATCGATCACTGCAATTCGACGCGCGCAATCCGGACGAGCAGCATGACCGACAATCTCACCGGCGTCTGGGACGGCAGCTATGTGCAGCCAAGCGGCATGGTCACGTTCCTGGCGACGCTGATCGACGCCGGCGGCGCACTCGGCGGCAGCGTGACCGAGCCTTGCGTGATGCCGGGCTGCCCGCTCAGCACCCATAATGCCTCGCTTGCCGGTCACCGCTCCGGCAGCGCGGTCACCTTCGTCAAGCGCTACGAGCCGCCGGGCTATGGCTATGACACCGTCCACTATGAAGGCGCGGTCAATGCCGACGCGACCGAGATCGACGGACGCTGGAGCATCCGCGGCACACGGTTCTCGGGAACGTTCTTGATGGTGCGTTCGACGGGGCCGACGCAAGCGGTGGCGGCGGAAAATGAGATCAAGGAGCCGGTGCGGTAGCGCGTGATGAGATGAATCGCATCGCGGCCGCGACGGCGCTGCGCTCCTCGCCCCGCTCTTGCGGGGAGAGGGTTGGGGTGAGGGGCCGCTTCCGCATATCCGGTGATGGCTGTGCTTGCGGAGGCTCCCCCTCACCCGGAATGCATCTAGCGATGCGTCGTAGCCGAAGCTTCGCTTCGGCGTTCTTGAGAACGGCCGCCGTAGGCGGCCTATGCCTCTCCCCGCACGCGGGGCGAGGTGAAGCGGAGTCTGCTGCTCAAATTCAGAATAGAGTTCTAGCCCAAGCCGGGCACCGACGCGCAGGTTCAGCCGAGCGACGCCAATTCGCGCGCGAGGTTGTCGCGGGTGCGGCGGTCATAGGTCGCGGCAAAACCGGGATCGGGGAAGATCACCGAACGCTCGGCGAAGTGGCGGAGCACCTTGGCGCGCCCGGCGCGATAGCCGGCATCGCCGACGTGGATGAACTCCTGCCGGATCGCCGTGGCATAGGCATCGTAGCGCGCGGGCTCGGCGCCGAGGATGCTGAGATCGATCGAGATCAGGATCGCGCCGAGACGATCGCCGGCCTGCACGTCGTGCGTCTTCGTCAGGCGGATCAGGCGGCCGACCTCACGGCTGATCTCAGCGCGGACATGCCGTTCGGCGAGCTGCGCGCTGAGCTCCTCATTGTCCGGCCGGGTCGGATCGTAGACGACATCGTGCCACCAGATCGCTTCCGAGAGGATCTCGCGCTCGGCTGCCGAGAGGCCGTCGACGCGCGCGAGCGCCGCGAGGCAGTCCTCGATATGCGCGAGGTTGTGATAGTGGCGGCCCGCCGCCGTGTAGGCGGCGACCAATTCGTCGCGGGTCATCGCCGAGGTATAGGACAGGCGCGGCCGCGATGGTAGCCGCACCGATCGCATCGCAGCCGTTCGATGTCTTTGCTGGCAAAGCGAGGCCGGGCGGCCGCGAGGGCCGCCCGGTGTGCTTCAAACCCGCAAGCCTGCGCCGCTCACCGGCTCTGCAGCAACAGGCCGAGCGGCTTGAGCGGGCCGACCGGGATCATCTCAAATCCCAAAATGCCGCCGGCGGCGAGCGGCAGCGCGTTGATGGTCGCCTTGGCCTGCTCGACCGAGTCGACATTCATCAGGAACACCACGCCGGGCTTGTCGTCGCGGAACCAGAATTGCTCGATCTTGCCGTCGAGATAGAGCCGCAGCGTATCCGGCACTTCCTTCGGCATCATCTCCTTGCGCAATTCGTCCGTGATGGGCTTGAGCGCCGATCCGATGGCAAAGACTTTCATGGCAGTTCTCCTGTTGGGTCGAGGGTTGGTGCGAACGAACCGACGCCGCAATCCACGCGCATCCAGAGGCGAAAACGACAGTATTGATGTCATTTACGCCAGTGACGACGCTCAACCTCCGTTGACAAAAATGAATTTTTGCCAGTAGCTTAGCTGGATATCTCAACCGACGGCGATGCAGCCCGGTTCGTTCACTGGCACAGGCTTAGCCCAGCACCGTCCGTGCGACGATTGTCGTCAACGACAACTTTGAAGGCATTTGCGCCAATGGACATCGCGATCCTC
>NZ_JASGSR010000142.1:0-19127 GCF_040446015.1 Bradyrhizobium sp. INPA03-11B | reverse complement strand
ACCAACAGGCCGCTCGCGAGCGCGCTTCTATATCGCGCCGTAGCGAGCGGGCGGCCGGCCCGTTACCCCATCTACGTTCATTTCCTACGTTCAGGTCCGCGTCAGTTTCGCCCGGTATTTTCATCGTGCCGGGCGACTCGGGAGACCTTCGCGTGAGGATGTTGAATGCGGCTGGCCGCGCCTTCGCCGCGCTCGGCGTTGGCATCGTCGCCGTGGGGCATTGGTTCTGGGCCTATCCGGGCCATGGCGCCGTGCTGCGCGCCCGCCTGCTGGCGATGAATCACGCGGTCGAACTGTATGCCGGCATCTTCCTGATCGGCGTCGGCGTCCATGGCCTCGCAGCCCACTACTGGTTCCGCGAACCAAACCCGCCCGCGCAGTCTTCGGCCCGGGAGCCGCAATAGCGGCGGCCTTGCGCGGCTGTAGAATTGTGTCCGGGTTGACATTCTAGGAACAAAATAGGAACATGGCGTCTGTAACCAGAGGGTGTGGCGATCGCCTCATCTGCGGCGGTATTGTGCGGCCGCAGGACCAAAGGCCAAGCCGCGCACCACTTGCGGATGAATTTCTCCGCCTCCTATGATGGGTTGTGGTTGGGGAGTGCGCGTCATGAGAGTTGTGGTCTGGGCGGTCGTTGCGACTGCGTGGTTGTTTGCGTCTGCAACGCCAGCAAGCGCCCGCGGTCCCTACGGCTCGATCACGGTCGGCAATTGGAAGGGCGGCGCCTTCACCAACGACAAGGACGGCGCGTTCACGCATTGCTCGGCGGGCACCACCTATCAGAGCGGCATCTTTTTCATGGTGGCGATCGCCAACAACGGCAGCTGGCGGCTGGGCTTTGCCCATGAGAGCTGGCGCCTGACTCCGGGCGAGGCCTTTCCGCTTGCGCTGACCTTCGACGGCCAGCCGGCGTTCAATGTCTACGGCATGCCGCTCGGCACGCAGCTCGTGAATGTCGAGATGCCGGTGAATTCGGCGCTGATCAATCAGTTCCGCAAGGCGCGCCAGATGACCGCGTTCGCGCAGGGACAATTGTTTCAGTTCAACCTCAATCAGACCGCGCAATTGCTGCCGGCGCTGCTCAATTGCGTGGTCTCAGTGAAGAAGAACGGCGTCGCCAGTGCCGGTGAATTCGCGCTTGCGGCGAAGCCTGCGGCAGCAGCGGCACCGTCGCCAGCTGCGCCGAGCCCGCCGCAGAAGCAGGCGAAGTCCGGGACCGGGACCGGCTTTGTGGTCAGCAGCGCCGGCCATGTCGTCACCAACCACCATGTCATCAATGGTTGCAACGAAATCACCGGCAATTTGAGCGGCGAGGCGCCGGTGAAATTGCGGCTGGTATCCGGCGACGAAACCAACGATCTCGCGCTGCTGCAAGCGCCGGCGCCGTTCAAGGATGTCGCCAAGATCAGGCAAAATCCCATTCCGGTCGGCAATGGCGTGGTGGCGATCGGCTACCCCTATCACGGGCTGCTGACGTCCGATTTCACCGTCACCACGGGCATCGTCTCTTCGCTGAGCGGCATTCTCAACGATACCCGCTTCCTGCAGATCAGCGCCGCGGTGCAGCCGGGCAACAGCGGCGGCCCGCTGTTCGATCTCGGCGGCAGTGTGGTCGGCGTCGTGGCGGCCAAGCTCGATGCTGTCACGGTCGCGCGGGCGACAGGAACCATCCCGGAAAACATCAATTTCGCGATCAAGACCGGCGCGTTGCGCGACTTCCTCGACAACAGCGCGGTGCAGTACCAGACCGCCGAGTGGCGTGATTCGTTGAAACGGGAGACGCCGGAGATCGCCAAGGACGCGCGCGGCTACACGCTCCTGATCGTCTGTAAGGTGAACGAACAGGCCGCGGGCAAGCGCGGCGACACGAAGTAGTGGTTCGTAGCTCGGGCAGCTCGCCGGTTACCCCAGCCGCCGCAGCGTATGCACCGTGATTTCGGCCGGGCAATTCAGCCGCACCGGCGCGAGGCTGGTGCCGGCGCCGGTCGATGTATAGCCCGCGAGTTCGCCGAAGCGCCACGCGCCCTTGCCCATCCGGCGCGGCAATCGCGCCTCCAGCTTGATCGCGATGCCGCCGGGCAGGCAGAGCTGGCCGCCATGGGTATGGCCGCTCAGCATCAGGTCGAAGCCGGCGGCTGCCGCCGCGCGGTAGGATTCCGGCGTGTGCGCAAGCAGGATCGAGAACGCCTCGCGCGGGATCGCCGCAGCGGCCTTTGCGATGTCGTCGGTGCGATAGAAATGCGCGTCGTCGATTCCGGCGAGGTGGATCGTCGCGCCATCGCGCGTGATCGGCTCCTGCTCGTTGAACAGCATCCTGATCCCCATCGCCTCCAGCGCCGGCGTCATGCGGATACTGTCGTGATTGCCGAGGATGCCGTAGAGCGGCAGCTTGATTCGCGCGCAGACATCCTTCATCAGCGCGAGGCTGGTCTCGAACGGGCCGAATGTCCTGCCGCGATAGTCGCCGGTCAGGACGCAGATGTCGCAGGCGACAGTGCGCACGATGTCGGCCAGATGCCGCATCGCGCCCTGGCTGATGTCGGCGTGGAGATCGCTGAGATGAAGGATGGTGAAGCCGTCGAAAGCCGCCGGCAGCCGCGCCGACGTCACCAGATTGCGCCGCACCTCGACCAGGTCGGCGTTGCGCCGCGCACGGCCGTGGAGGCCGACGAGCTTGAGCGCGGTCGTGACGATCCACGGCGCGAGGCGCCAGTTCTCGACATTGAACACCAGCGTGCCCTGGCCGATCAGCTGCTTCTCGTGCGCGGCCTCGATCCCAAGCCGGCGCACGACGTGATCCGCGCCGATCCGCTCGACCAATCCCTGCAATGCCGTGTCGGCCATCGTTCCCCGTGCGGCCCGCGATGCAACGCGGGCCGGCGCGACACTATCATGCGCGATCCCGATGGGGATACCGCTGAGGCCAAAGCATGATCCGGAAAAGTGCGCAGCGGTTTTCCCTCGCGACAAACGCGGGACGCGTTTGCGCGGAGATCATGCTCAAACAAAGAGCCAAAGCGCGATGACGATTCGACTCAATCTCATCGCGCCTTAGACCACGGGGACGCGCCTGGCGGCAACGGCGGCCGGCGAGATCACCTCGATGTCGAGCGGCACCTGCCAGCGCTCGGTGAAACGGACCTGCGGCGGTGCATTGCCGTTGCGCCCGCCCTGCAGCACGAAGCCGTCATAGCCCGAATTCATCACCGCATTGCACTTCTGCACATAGATCGGGAAGCCGCCGATATAGGGCATGAACACGCGGGGACGGCCCGGGATGTTGGCGCCGACATACCAGGAGCTGCAGGTCGAGCGCAGCGAGACCGTGGAGACGTCGTTGACATGGGCGACCCAGGCATCCTCGTCGTCGCGGACCGCTTCGATGGTGCCGGCGCCGATGTCGCGCATGTGGCCAAGGCAATCCGCCAGCCAGTCGACATGCTGCTCGATCGCCTGGATCATGCTCGCGAGCACCGACGGGCTGCCGGGCCCGGTGATCATGAACAGGTTCGGAAATCCCTCCGAGGCGAGCCCGAGATAGGCGCGCGGGCCGGCCCGCCATTTTTCGGCCAGCGTCTGGCCGCCGCGGCCGGTGATCGCGATCTTGTCGAACGAGCCGGTCATGGCGGCGAAGCCGGTGGCGGAGACGATCGCATCGAACTTGTATTCGGTGCCGTCGACCACGATTCCATCACGCGTGAAACGTTCGATCGGCGACTTCGAGACGTCGACCAGCTTCACATGCGGCAGATTATAGGTCTCGAAATAGTTGGTATCGACGCAGAGCCGCTTGCAGCCGAACACGTTCTGCGGGCACAGCAGCTCGGCGGTGGCGGGATCTTTGACGATGCCGCGGATCTTGTCGCGCGCGAAATCGGCGATGGTGTCGTTGGCCGCCTTCTCGAACAAGAGGTCGCCGAACGAACCGAGGAAGGGCAGGCCGCCGCGCTGCCAGGCTTCCTCATACAGCCGCTCGCGTTCGTCCTCGCTCGCCTGCAGTGCGGGCTGGGCGTTGAACTGAAAATAGAAGCCGGTCGGGCGCGCGCGCGCTTTCGCGCGCAGCTCCGGATAGTGCGCCTTGGCCTCCTTCAGATACTCCGCCGATAGCCGCTCGTTCCACGCCGGCACCGACCAGGTCGCGGTGCGCTGGAATACGGTGAGCTCGGAGGCCTGCTGCGCGATGATCGGGATCGACTGGATCGCCGACGAGCCGGTGCCGATGACGCCGACGCGCAGGCCGGTGAAATCGACCCCCTCATGCGGCCATTCGCCGGTGTGATAGATCGGCCCGCGGAAATCCGCCATGCCGCTGAAGGCCGGACGGTTCGGCGCCGACAGGCAGCCGACCGCCATGATGCAGAATTTCGCGGTGACCTTGTCGCCGCGGTCGGTCTCGACCAGCCAGGTGCCTTCTTTTTCGTCGAAGGTCGCCGCAGTGACGCGGGTTTCGAACACGATCTGGTTGCGCAGGTCGAAGCGGTCCGCGACGTGATTGGCGTAAGCGAGAATTTCGGGCTGCGGAGAATATTTCTCCGACCAGCTCCAGTCCTGATCGAGTTCCTCGGAGAACGAGAAGGAATATTGCAGGCTCTCGACGTCGCAGCGCGCGCCGGGATAGCGATTCCAGTACCAGGTGCCGCCGACCCCGCCGCCGGCCTCATAGACCCGCGCGGTGAAACCGAGCCCGCGCAGCCGGTGCAGCATGTACATGCCGGCAAATCCCGCGCCGATCACCACGGCATCGAACGTTCCATTTTCCGCAGGGCGCGCAGTCGTGCGCGCGGTGCTCTCCTGAGCCATGGTCCGTCTCTTCCCTCTATCGTTATGTCTCGACCGCGCCTCGTTGGACGCGGTGGGCAAAAGATTAGGGCTGTTGCGGCGCGGCCCGCAAGCGCATGCGTTGCCGTGCCGGGTATGGCTCCTATGCCGCTGGACCGCGGGCTGTGGTATCCGGGCGCTGCCTCACTCCAGCCGCTGCACCTTGCGCAGCGACGGGAACAACCACATCCAGAGCAGCGCCACCGCAACCGTGCCGATGCCGCCGATCAGGGCGGCCGGCACCGTGCCGAAAAGCGCGGCGGTGATGCCGCTTTCGAATTCGCCGAGCTGGTTCGAGGCGTTGACGAACAGATAATTCACCGCGCCGACGCGGCCACGCATCTCATCCGGCGTTGCGAGCTGCACCAGCGAGACGCGGATCACGACGCTGATCGTGTCGGCCGCGCCCATCGCCGCGAGTGCCAGGGTCGAGAGCCAGATCTCGCGCGACAGCGCGAATGCGCAGATCGCGACGCCGAATGCGATCACGCCCTGGAACATGCGGACGCCGACATGCTTTGAGATCGGATGCCGCGCCAGCACGGCCGTCATCAAGAGGGCGCCGACCGCGGGCGCCGCGCGCATCACGCCGAGCGCCCATGGTCCCGCCTGCAGGATATCGCGCGCATAGATCGGCAGCAGTGCGCTGGCGCCGCCGAGCAGCACCGCGAACAGATCGAGCGAGATGGTGCCGAGGATCGCCGGATTGTCGCGGACGAATTTGACGCCGGCGAACAATTGGCCGAGCGACGGCGGATCCGGCTCGGCCGCCGGCCGCTCCAGCCGGATCGCGCCGGCGAGGATGGCAGCGAGCAGCCAGAACGCCGTCATCACGGCATAGGGGACGACCGGAGAGATCGCGTAAGCGAAGCCGCCGATCGCGGGGCCGGCAACGATCGAGACCTGCCAGGCGCCGGTCGACAGCGCGGTGGCGCGCTGCAGATGGCCGTCCGGCGCCACGGCCGGCAGCAGCGCCGAAGCGGCCGGATCGCCGAATGCGCTCGCGACACCGAACGCAACCAGCACCGAGAAGATCTCGGGCACCGTCAAGTCGCTGGCAAAGCTGCGCCAGCCGAGATAGGCGGCCCCCAGCCCCTGGATGATCTGGCAGGCCTGCACGACGCGGCGGCGATCGTAGCGGTCGGCGGCGTGGCCGGCGATGAACACCAGCAGCGCGCTGGGGATGAACTGCACCGGCCCGACCAGGCCGAGATAGACGGCGCTGCCGGTCAGCGCGTAGACCTGCCAGCCGATCGCAACCGTCGCGATCTGGTAGGCGAATTCGGAGAAGCCGCGCGACGCGACGAACTGCAGGAGCGGCGGATGGCGGAACGGATCGGCGGATGCGGCCTCGGATTGCGGGGGCATAGGTCACGGATGGCGGAACCGGGGCGCGCCGTCAATCTCTGTGATTTGGACACCCTCCATCTCGTTGGAGCCAGCGCTGTCGGATATATTCGGGCCGGCGACCCTCCCGAGAGCGACAGGCCGTGCACATGGCGCAAGCCCGAAAGCGATCCACCTCCGACGTTGAATCTGTGGTTCGGACCGGCCGATTCGACGTTGCTGCGTTGCAGGAGATCGCTGGTGACAAAACCTTCGCTCGTGGCAGTGCCTATCAGGCGGATGGCCGGGTGGAGGTCATGACGATCGACGACACCCGCGTGATCGCGCGGGTGGCTGGGACCGAAATCTATCACTGTAAGCTGACCGGGCGGGGTAAGAGCTTTTCCGGCGATTGTACCTGTCAGGCCTTCGTCGATTGGGGCTTCTGCAAGCATCTGACGGCCGTTGCCTTGACTGTCAACGATATGGAACCGGGAGCGCTGAATCAGGCGTCGAACCGGCTTGGGAAGATTCGCGACCATTTGCGTACGAAGGGCATCGATCGTCTTGTCGAGATGGTTGTCGATCTCGCCGGGCGCGACCCCAAGCTGCTTGAGGAATTTGAGCTGTCGGCCACGCTCGACACGGCCGATGATGCGACGGTCATCGCGCAATTCAAGAAGGCCATTACCGACGCGACCCGGGTCCGCGGCACCATCGAATATCGCGACATGCGCGACTGGGCTCGCCGGATTGACAGCGTTCTTGATCGTATCTCGGTTCTGCGCGAAGGCGGGAAAGCGTTACTCGTTCTTGAACTGCTCGAGCATTTCTTCGCGCGAATGGACGAGGCCTTGACCAAGGTCGATGACTCCGACGGTGGCGGAGGTGCTTGCTACGCCCGCGCCTGCGAAATTCACCTTGCTGCCTGCGAGCAGTCAAAGCCCGAGCCAATCGAACTGGCGAGGGCACTGTTCAAGCGCGAAGTCAGTTCCGATTGGGAGTTCTTCTTTGGTGCGAGTGAGACCTATGCTGAGGTCCTCGGCACGGCCGGGCTCGGCGAATATCGCAGGCTCGCAACCGAGGCGTGGCAAAAGGTGAAATCCAGGCAACGGAGGCGAACGGAAGTCCCGCCCGGCGGAGAATATGCGCTTCGAGCTATGATGGAGCGCTTCGCCGAACGAGATAATGATGTCGACGCGATCATCGCCATTCGGGCCAATGATCTATCGTCCGCGTATCGCTATCTCGAGGTCGCTCAGGCCTGCCTCGACAACGGACGGGCACAGGAGGCGCTGAAATGGGCGGAAGAGGGGCTGTGGAAATTCGAGGATGAACCCGACAAAGGTCTGGTTCTCTTTGCTTGTGATCTCCTTCAGCATAGCGGACGAAATGAAGACGCCAACGCGCTGCTCTGGAAGCTGTTCGGCAAGGAGCCCAGCGTCGACCTATACCAGCGATTGAAATCCGCCGCTGGCGATCGCAAGGCCCAGATCCGTGTTCGCGATGATGCCATCGCCATATTGAGCGCTCGAGCCGAAAAATCTGGCTCGCAAGCCGAATGGGATGTGTTCGGAGCTCCCGATGTTCTTGTCCGCGTGCTCATGGCGGAGGGATTGCTGGCGGACGCTTGGGCGGCCGTCGATAAGCACGGATGCCGTGAAATGGCGATAGAGGAACTTGCCAAAGCAAGCGAAGTGAACCTCCCGGCCGAAGCGTCGAAAGCCTATGCCAAATTGGTCGAGCGCAAGGTTCGGATGGGTGGGCAGGGCAACTACGATGCCGCATACGCCATGATCAAGCGGATGCGGCGGCTGGACGGGGCCACTCAACATTCCGCTTACCTCGCCGATCTGATGACGCGCCACAAGGCGAAGCGGAATTTTATCAAGCTGCTGACGTCGAAACAGACCACTTGAGTCGGCGGCACCCCATGACACATCGTACGTCGCGGCCCGGCTGCTACTTGGAGAAATCCCCATGAAACTTGGATGGCGGCCGCAGAAGTGGCTGGAAAAGAAAAGCAAGTCGGGCTTTCGCGGCTACCCGGTCGGGACGGTGGCGTTCTATGGAGCCGACAATCTTCGCGCCAGCAAAGTTGCCGTTGCGGTGATCACGGCGGAGGGAGCGCCGCCCCTCGTATTGCGCAGATGGTTTTCCGAGACCGGTGATGTTCGCGACGATCCGGCGACCATCGAGGAGATCGCAACTTTCCTTCGGTCGGAAGAGGTGCGCACCGTTGCCCTGTCGCCGACGATGATGGGGTGCCCGCATGAGGAGGGAATTGACTATCCAGAAGGTGAGGTTTGCCCGCAATGTCCCTATTGGGCCAACCGGGAACGCCCCCTGCCGCGCTGAGCATCGTCGGAGCATTCGAATACGGCTTAGCCCTCCGTCGCCTTCACGATGCGGATCAGCTCGTCGCCATAATGCTCGAGCTTCTTGTCGCCGATCCCGGCGATGTTGCGCAAGTCGCTGAGCGTATCCGGCCGCATCGCGGCGATACCGTCGATGGTGGAATCGTGCAGCACCACATAGGCCGGCACGCCGCGCTGCCGCGCGACGTCCGAGCGCCAGGCGCGCAAGGCCGCATGCAGCGCCGGGTTTGCGACGCCGCCTGGGCTGTCGGCTGCGGGCGCGAGATCGCCGCGGCGCGACTTGCTGCGCACCGCGCGGTTGCGCGCGCCTTCCGGCTGCTCGCGCAGCATCACCGCGGTCTCGCCCTTCAGCACGCCGCGGGCGCTGTCGGTCAGCTTCAGCGCGCCGAAGGCGTCGCTGTCGGCGCGCAGATGGCCCATCGCCACCAGCTGGCGCAGCACCGCGCGCCATTGCTTCTCGTTGAGCTCGCGGCCGATGCCGAACACCGACAGCTGGTCGTGGTTGAACTGCTTGACCCGCTCGGTCAGCCGCCCGACCAGCACGTCGATCAGGTGCATGGCGCCAAAACGCTGCCCGGTGCGGTAGACGCAGGACAGCAGTTTCTGTGCCAGCACCTTGCCGTCGCGGACGCGCGGTGGCGTCAGGCAATTGTCGCAATTGCCGCAGCTTTCATCGCTGCGGGTCTCGCCGAAATAGCCGAGCAGGCGCTGCCGCCGGCAATGTACGGTCTCGGCGAGCGCAACGAGTGCGTCGAGCTTGCCGATCGAGACGCGCTTGAAGGCGTCGGAGCCGGTCGATTCATCGATCATGCGGCGCTGCTGCACGATGTCGGAAAGACCATAAGCCATCCACGCCGCCGACGGCTTGCCGTCGCGGCCGGCGCGTCCGGTCTCCTGGTAATATGCCTCGATGCTCTTCGGCAAATCGAGATGCGCGACGAAGCGCACGTCCGGCTTGTCGATGCCCATGCCGAACGCGATCGTGGCGACGATGACAAGACCGTCTTCATTGAGAAAGCGATCCTGATGCCGGGCGCGCACGCTGGCATCGAGCCCGGCATGGTAGGGCAGCGCTGGAATGCCGGCCTCGCTCAGCGCCGAAGCGACGTCCTCGACCTTGGCGCGCGACAGGCAATAGACCACGCCGGCATCTCCGGCATGGCGTTCCTTGATGAAATTCTTCAGCTGCGTCGTCGCATTCTGCTTGTCGACGATTTCGTAGCGGATGTTGGGCCGGTCGAAGCTGGCGACGAATTCCGGCGCGTCGGTGAGGGACAGCCGCTCGGCGATCTCCTTGCGCGTCAACGCGTCCGCGGTCGCGGTCAGCGCGATGCGCGGCACCTTGGGAAAGCGCTCGGCGAGTGCGGACAGGCCGATATATTCCGGGCGGAAGTCGTGGCCCCATTGCGAGACGCAATGCGCCTCGTCGATCGCAAACAGCGCGATCTGCGCTTGGCTGAGCAGGTTGAGGCAGCGCGGCGTGAGCAGCCGTTCCGGCGCCACATAAAGCAGGTCGAGATCGCCGGCGAGCAGCCGCCGCTCGACCTCGGAGGCCTCCTCATAGGACAGCGTCGAGTTCAGCACCGCGGCGTTGACGCCGGCTTCGGTGAGTGCCGCGACCTGGTCGCGCATCAGCGCGATCAGGGGCGACACCACGATGCCGCAGCCGTCGCGCAGCAGCGCCGGCAGCTGGTAGCACAGCGACTTGCCGCCGCCGGTCGGCATCAGCACCAGGCAATTGCCGCCATCGGTGACGTGGCGGATGATCTTCTCCTGCGCGCCGCGGAAGCCCGACAGGCCGAACACGGAACTGAGCACGGACCGCGCGTCGCGAGGCGGAGCGGATGCGTGATCGAGGGCGGGCTGGGCGGTCATGATCCCTTGGTATGTCCTGGGGTCAACAGGCGGTGATCGAGGTTTTCTGGCCGAACGATACCGGAACGAAACGTGTTAATACACGTCCCAACAACAAACTCAATTCAGGCATGCCCGGTCAGCTGCGGATCATCAGAGGCATTGCCGCGATCGTGCTGGTCGCGGGGGCGGCGGCCGGCTTCGCGGTCGCCTGGCGGCCACAGATTGCGGCCATGGCGCCGCCGCGGCCCGATACCTTCCATCCCGATATCGTCAAGCGCGGCCGCGATCTCGCGGCGATCGGCAATTGCAACACCTGCCATACCGTGCAGGGCGGCGGCAACTACGCCGGCGGGCTTCCGGTTCCGACGCCGTTCGGCACCATCTTCTCGTCCAACATCACGCCGGACGCCGAGACCGGCATCGGGAGCTGGCCGGAGGAGGCGTTCGTCCGCGCGATGCGCTCCGGCGTCAGCCGTGACGGCCGGCATCTCTACCCGACCTTTCCCTATGATCATTTCACCAACGTGTCTGACGCGGATGACCGGGCGCTCTACGCGTTCCTGATGACGCGGCAGCCGGTGCACGCCTCGCCGCCAGCAAATCAACTGACGTTTCCGCTGAACTACCGGCCGCTGATCGCAGGGTGGAAGCTGTTGTATCTTCGCAGCGGCGACGTGCCTTCCGACGCGGCGAAGGGCGCGGAATGGAACCGCGGCGCCTATCTGGTCGAGGGGCTCGCGCATTGCGGCGCCTGCCACACGCCGCGCAATGCGCTCGGCGCCGAGCGAGTCAAGGCGCGGTTCGCCGGCGGCGACGTCGACAATTGGCACGCCTATGCGCTGAACGACACCTCGCTCGCCCCGGTGCGGTGGACGGCTGATGCGTTGTACGCCTATCTGCGCCACGGCTGGCAAGCCGATCACGGTACCGCGCGCGGACCGATGGCTGAGGTGGTCGGCAATCTCGCGACCGTGGCCGATGGCGACGTGCGCGCGATCGCCGTGTACATGGCCGATGTCTCGGGCGTGCCGACGCCGGATCGCAAGTCGCCGACTGACGCGGTGGCGCAAACGGCCGCGACGGACGCCACACAGGCCAACGCCACGGGCGCCGCGATCTATGCCGCGGCCTGCGCATCCTGCCATGAGGGCGGCCGGGCGCTGCCCTATGGCGGCGTCGACCTCGCGCTCAGCACGGCGATCGCCGGCCCCGACCCGCGCAACCTTCTCAACATCGTGCTGTCCGGCGTCGGCGCCGTCGCGGGCGAGCGCAGCCCGATCATGCCGGGCTTCGCGGCCAGCATCGATGATGCGCAGCTGGTCGCGCTGACAAATTATTTACGCGCCCGGTTCGGGAAGCGGCCGGCGTGGAGCGATCTCGACAAGGCGGTGCGCGATGCGCGCGCAGTGCAGGCCACGTCGCTCGCGGCGCGCGGTGCGACTGCGGACTCAAGTCAACGAGGCAAGCCATGATGACATTGAAGGTCAATGGCCGGGATCATCAGGTCGACGCCGATCCGGATACGCCGCTGCTCTATGTGCTGCGCAATGATCTCGCGCTCAATGCCGCCAAGTTCGGCTGCGGGCTCGGGCAATGCGGCTCCTGCACCGTGATTGTCGACGGCAAGGCGGTGCAGTCCTGTGTCACGCCGCTGCTGCTCGTCGAGGGCAAGCAGGTGACGACGCTGGAAGGGCTCGGCACCGTGGCGGCGCCGGCGCCGATCCAGCGCGCCTTCATGGAGGAGCAGGCGGCGCAATGCGGCTATTGCATTGCCGGGATGATGATGCGGGCGCAGGCGCTGTTGATGCGCAACCCGAAACCGTCGGATGCGCAGATCCGCGCCGAGCTCGAGCCGCATCTCTGCCGCTGCGGCACCCATATGCGCATCCTCCGCGCGGTGCATCGCGCCGCCCGGCTGATGGATACCGCCGATGCGGCAAGCGACAGGAGCGTCCGATGACCGCGCCCGTGGTGCTCGATCGCCGCAGCGTGCTGGCCGGTGGCGGCGCGCTGATCGTCAGCTTCTCGCTGCGCCGTGCGGCGGCACAGGAGCAGAAGGATCCGGAGCTGCCGGGCAGCCTGGCGAAAACGCCCAATCTGGATTCCTGGATCCGGATCGATGCCGACGGCCAGATCACGGCCTTTACGGGCAAGGCCGAGCTCGGCCAGGGATTCCGCACCGCGTTCCAGCAGATCGCTGCCGAGCAGCTCGATATTCCCTTCGATGCGCTGAAGGTGATCACGGCGGATACAAAACTCACCGCGAACGAAGGCTACACTTCCGGCAGCCATTCGATGCAGGACAGCGGCACCGCGATCCTGCACGCCGCGGCGCAGGCGCACGCGTTGCTGGTGGCGGAGGCCGCGAAGCGGTTCGAGGTTCCGCCCGATAAATTGCGAACCGAGAACGCGGCTGTCATCGCTCCCGATGGGCGCCGCCTGAGCTATGGCGAGCTGGTTGCCGCCGACATGCTGCATGTCCAGGCGCAGCCGACATCGGGCTTGAAGGATCCGGCGAGCTTCAAGGTGATGGGCCAGCCGGTGCCGCGCGTCGATATTCCGGCCAAGGTCACGGGTGGCGCAGCCTATGTGCAGGACATGCGGTTGCCCGGCATGGTGCATGCGCGCGTGGTGCGCCCGCCGAGCTACGGCGCGCAGCTTGCCGAATGCGACACGGCCGCGATCGAGAAGATGCCGGGCGTGATCGGAATCGTGCGCGACGGCAATTTCCTGGCCGTGGTGGCGGAGAAGGAGTTTTCGGCGGTCAAGGCCATGCACGCGCTATCAGCCGCGGCGAAGTGGCGGGAGAGCACGAAGCTGCCGAACCAGCAGGATCTGGCAAATGTGCTGACGGCGCTGCCGTCGCAGGATTTTGCGATCTTCCAGCGCAACGATCCTTCCGTGAGCGGTGTGAGATCGCTCGAAGCCACCTATACGCGGCCCTATCAGTCGCATGGCTCGATCGGGCCGTCCTGCGCGGTCGCGCAGTTCGTCGATGGTGCGATGACGGTGTGGACGCATACCCAGGGCGTCTACCCCGACCGGCAGGCGATTGCCGAGATGCTCGGCATGCCGCAGTCGAGCGTCCGCCTGATTCATGTCGAAGGTTCCGGCTGCTACGGCCATAACGGCGCCGACGATGCCGCCGCCGACGCTGCGCTGATCGCGCGCGCGCTGCCCGGGCGACCAGTTCGCGTGCAGTGGATGCGCGAGCAGGAGCACGGCTGGGAGCCGTATGGTCCGGCGATGGTGACCAAGCTGAGTGCATCGCTGGATGGCAGTGGCAAGATCGCCGACTGGAATTTTGCGGTGTGGAGCAACACCCATTCGATGCGGCCGGGCGGCGCCGGCTCGCTGCTTGCGGCCCAGCACATGGCGCGATCGTTCGCGGTGCCCGCACCAAAGCCGCTGCCGCTTCCCGAAGGCGGCGGTGATCGCAACGCGATCCCGATCTACAATTTCCCGAATGCGCATGTGATGCATCACTTCATCCCCGCGATGCCGCTGCGGATTTCCGCGATGCGCGCGCTCGGCGCCTATCACAACGTGTTCTCGATCGAGAGTTTCATGGATGAGCTGGCCGGTCTCGCCGGGACCGATCCGGTCGCGTTTCGCCTCAACCACCTCGACGATGCACGCGGCCGCGCGGTGGTCGAGAAGGCCGCAGGGGAATTCGGCTGGATGCACGGGCAGAAGCCGCCGCAGAATCGCGGCTACGGTTTTGCGTTCGCGCGCTACAAGAATCTCGCCGCCTATTGTGCCATTGCGACAGAGGTGGAGGTCGATCCCGAGACCGGCCGGGCCCGGCTGGTGCGCGCGGTCGCGGCCGTCGATGCCGGCCAGGTCGTCAATCCCGATGGCATCACCAACCAGATCGAGGGCGCGATCGTGCAGTCGGTGAGCTGGACTCTCTATGAGAGCGTCACGTTCGACCA
The DNA here is from genome assembly GCF_040446015.1 of Bradyrhizobium sp. INPA03-11B. NCBI lineage: Bacteria > Pseudomonadati > Pseudomonadota > Alphaproteobacteria > Hyphomicrobiales > Nitrobacteraceae > Bradyrhizobium > Bradyrhizobium sp. INPA03-11B. Next base: position 4,813 of record NZ_JASGSR010000142.1, on the reverse strand, counting down.
AGCGCGGATCACGAGCATCGACTGGCAGACCTACCCGATCCTGCGCTTCGATGCCGTGCCCGACAGCATCGCGGTCCACATCATCAACCGCCCAGGCCAGCCGTTCCTCGGCAGCGGCGAGACCGGGCAGGGGCCGGCCGCGGCATCGCTCGCCAATGCCATCGCACATGCGACCGGCAAGCGGCTGCGCGACCTGCCGCTCAGCCGCAAGCGGATCAAGGATGCGATCGACGCGTAAAGCGATGCTCTCCCTCTCCCCGTTCTTTACGGGGAGAGGGGTGGGGTGAGGGGCCGCCTCCGCGTATCCGGTGACAGATGCGTTTGCGGAGACTCCCCCTCACCCGGAACGCATCCAACGATGCGTTCCGACCTCTCCCCGCACGCGGGGCGAGGTGAAGCAGAGGCCGTTGCCCGATCTAAAGTATATTCAAGTCTGACCGTCAGGCCGTCGGGGCGGGCGGCGCCGGGGGCGTCGGCATCGGCTCGACCGTGTAGGTCTTGGGCATGTTGATCGGCTTGTAGGCCGGATCCTTCTGCATCCGCTCCAGCACCGAGGCGTGGATGGTCGCGCCTTCCGGTATCGGCCTTGGTTCGCCGCGCGGCAAATAGAAGCCGAAGAAGGATTTCCGCTCCGGCCATTCCTTCCATTTGTCGCGCTTTGGAATCCACTCCAGGATTTCCCAGGCGGCGGTCAGCGAATTGTGCAGCGGATCAGTCACGCTCGGCGGTGCATATTCGTGGCTGTGTGGCGGCAGCGGCATCCCCCAGGCGAGATGATCGATCAGTGCCTGGTCCATGTGCAGCCCGGCGGCCCTGGCCTGTTCGAGCATCCAGATCAGCGGATACTTCGACGGCCCGCTCTGGTCCTCCGGATAGCCGCCGCCGACATCGGAATGCACGCCGGCGAACCAGACCTGGCGGATGTCCTGGTCGATCGCCGTCGACGGGTCGAACGGATCGGTGCGGAATTTCTGCGGCTCGATCCAGCGGTTGAGGCGGAACATGCGCCGGCGCTCGTCGATCGAGATCGCCTGGCGGAACCGCCTGACGCTGGAATTGGTGCGGGTGAACAGCAGCGTCTGCATGTCGAACAGGAAGTTGTCCTGCCGCGGCACGATGATCGAGGCCACCGTGTCCCAGACGCCGACGAATTCGATGTCGATGTTGCGGCCGCCGGCGATCTGGCTGAAATGCCGGACTTCCTTCAACGGGGCAGGGTCAAATGTCCCGTCGGACTTCTGGGCGTCAGCGCTGGCCTTCTTGTAGGCGCCGAAGGCGTAGCCGGCGAGGTCGAGCTGGTCGACTGGCAACAGGCCCATCACATGCACGAAAGCCGCCAGCGTGCGCACGGTGTAGGCACCACGGCTGAAGCCGAACATCCAGACCCGGTCGCCGGGCTCCCAAAGCCGACACAGAAACTGGTAGGCGTCGAGCGTGTCCTTGTCGAGACCGGCGCCGAAGGCGAGCCCGAACAGGCCCCACGCCTCCTGCTTGAAACGGCCCCAGCTGTTCTGCAGACCGATGGTGCCGAGACCCGGATGATAGTAGATACGCTGCCCGTCATCCTTGTCGGCGACGCGAAACAGCTTCAGGACGTTGGAAATATTGGCGCCGATCTCGTTGCCGGTGCCGTCGCACAAGATCACAATATCCTTCGGCATCCGTAGCCCCTGCGGTCGCCGTGAAATTCGCGGCTTCTATGTACGGCAGAACGCGGGCATGATTCAATCTCCAATTGAAGACGGTTCTGTGTAGCGGGCGTGACCAGCCATCGTCTTGCGGAGGCCTGCGGCGGGCATCGGGATGATAGCTCGCTCAACGCTGCGTCCGCAGAATTCAATTGCAAGGCTTTGGAAAAGGTGGAAATCTGCTTGTCAATCATTGTTATATTGCGTTGCTATTTTCTCCCTTCCAGGGACCTCGCCGGTGCGCGCGATCATTTGGCCTGCGGCTTTCCGCGGCTCCCTCACCAAGAACAGGAATCGATCGGCATGAGCCATCAAGCTCTCGTGACGATCATTCTCGCGGGGCTTGTGGTGAGTGCGTTCGGACTGTTCTGGTGGGTCGGCAGCTATTCCGATCGCGTTTTTGCCAAACGATTCCGCACCCGCTTTCCGGAGAAGACGCTGAGTTACAGCGGTGACCAGCTCGGCGCGCTGGTGCAGTCCGATCTGCGGATCAAGTATGTGTTCCCGATCCTGTTCCCGCTCGATCTCGTCGTCATGCTGGCGCTGGCGGGCGCGATGGGCGCGGCGTCGTCGCACTGGCTCAACCAGATCTATCCGTCGGCGGCGTGGCTCGGCCTGGTCGTGCCGGCGGTGTATCTGCTCAGCGACCTGATCGAGGATTGCCTGCTGGCATGGCTGTTGCTGCACGGCGACCCCGATGCGGCGGCGCGGTCCGTCTCGGTGCTGAAGGCGATCACGACGATCAAGCTCGTCAGTGTTTCTGCCTCGATCGCACTCACGCTGATTGCATTCGTCGGGTGGCTGTTCCACAGCGAGGCGCTCGCCATTTAGGCGGCGCGCCCAAGCGACCTACTGATAGGTCGCGACGATGTCCGACACGGCGCGCTCGAGCTGCTGCGCAGTCGCGCATTGGCGCACCACGGTGCAGAAGGTCGCGTAGCGCGGCATCTCGGAATCGCCAAAGCCCCAGACCATGCGGCCTTCGGGGTTGAGCCACACCAGCCGTTTCGAGCGCTCGCCGATGCGGCGCAGGATGTCGGCGCGCGGATCGAGATTGTTGCTGCGGGCGTCGCCGAGCACGATCACCGTGGTCTGCGGGGTGATCGCGCTCATCCAATTGTCCTCGAAATCGGCGAAGGAATTGCCGTAGTCGGACGAGCCGAAGCCGACCTTGGACATGATCTCCTTCATCGCCTCTTCCGGCGAGTTCGATTCCAGGATGTCGCTGACCTCGATCAAATGGCCGGAGAAGGCGAACGAGCGGACGTCGTCGACGACCTCGTGCAGGCTGTGGATCAGGAGCAGGAAGAAGTCCGAGACGCGGGCCACCGAGCCCGAGACGTCGCACAGCGCGACGATCTTCGGCCGGTCGCGATGCTTGCGCTTCCAGGCGGTGAGGAAAGGCACGCCGCCCCAGGCCGCATTCCGGCGCAGCGTGCGGCGGACGTCGAGATGGCCGCGGCGCTGACGCTTGCGTGGCTTGGAATAGCGCTCGCGGAGCCGCCGCGCGATCTGGCGGATCAGCGCGCGCATCTGCTCGACCTGGCGCGGCTCGATCCGCGCCAGCGGCGCGTTGCGCAGGATCTCGTTACGCAGATTTTCGGCCTCTTCGCGGCCGTAGAGCAGCAGGGCCTGCGAGACCGCGTCGCGAACGGTGCCGCGGAGGCCGTTGAGCGCCTCTTGCAGCCGCTCGGCGAGCGCCGGATTGCGCGTGGTCTGCTCGTCGATGTCGTCGCGCAGGCGCTGGATGCCCATCGCATCGAGGATGCGGGTCTGGAAGATGCCGCGCTGGGTGAAATAGCGGATGTCAGGCAACGAGGCGGCGCCGGAGGCGTTGGCGATCGCGGTCGAGATCGCGGAGCGATCCTGCGACAGCAGCATCTGCGCCAGCGGCCCGACATTCTCGTTGGCGGCGCCGCCCGCATCGTCGCCATGCTCGTCGGCCGACGGGTTGGCGCCGGATTCGCTGTTGTCGTCGGTCCTGTTCTGCTCGGCGCTTTCCTGCTGCGGCTCGGGCTGGCTGAAGAACAGGTCGAAGCATTCGCCAAGCGCGCGCTTCTCGTCCTGGGTCTTGGCGAGCGTCAGCAGGAACGTGTCGCGCAGGATATCGCGATCGTTGAAGCCGACTTGCGCGACCGCCCGCATCGCATCGATGCTTTCGGCGGGCGAGACCCGGACCCCGGCTCCCCGCGCCGCACGAAAAAAGCGATGCAGGTTCTCGCGCATCTTGGTTTAACTAAATACGCCCTGGCGCGACGCCTTGGCGATGAAGGACGAGATCTGCGGCGTCGCGGCCTCGATGTCGGCCTCGTATTTCAGGAGCACGTTGAGCGTGTCCTTGACGATCTCGTGGTCGAGCTCGCTGGCCTGCAGCAGCACCAGCACGCGCGCCCAGTCGATCGCTTCGCTGACCGAGGGTAGCTTCTTCAGGTCCAGTGAGCGGATCTCGTGGATGAAGCCGACCATCTGCTTGCGCAGCGTCTGCGAGATGCCGGGCACCCGGCTCTCGACAATGCGCTCCTCCAGCTTCTGCTCGGGGAAGCCGATATGCAGATGCAGGCAGCGCCGCTTCAATGCGTCGCCGAGATCGCGCTCGCTGTTCGAGGTCAGGATCACGGTCGGCGGCGCCACCGCGGAGACGGTGCCGAGCTCGGGGATCGTGACCTGAAAGTCGGAGAGGATTTCCAGCAGCAGCGATTCGAATTCGGCGTCCGACTTGTCGATCTCGTCGATCAGCAGCACGCAGCCGGCGGGTTGCTCCAGCGCCTGCAACAGCGGCCGCGGCTCGACGAATTCCTTGGAGAAGAACACGTCGCCGAAGGTATGGAGCTGGTCGAGCGCTGCGGCCAGCGACTGCGCGCCGCCGAGCACCTCGCCGAGCTTGTCCTTCAGGATCTGGGTGTAGAGCAGCTGCTTGGCGTATTTCCACTCATACAGCGCCTTGGCCTCGTCGAGGCCCTCATAGCACTGCAGGCGGATCATCTTCATGCCGCGCCAGGCGGCGATCGCCTTTGCGAGCTCGGTCTTGCCGACGCCGGCAGGGCCTTCGACCAGGATCGGCTTCTCGATCTGCTGCGACAGATAGACTGCGGTCGCGATCTGCCGGCTCGCAATATAGCCTTGTG
>NZ_JASGSR010000141.1:0-19395 GCF_040446015.1 Bradyrhizobium sp. INPA03-11B | reverse complement strand
AGACTGCCTCCCAAAAGAAGCCTTGAATCTGATTTGCTCTCAAAAGGGAATCCTTAGAGTCCACACCACCTAGGGCCGGGACCTGGAGGCGGGGCGGATGGCACGAAGGTTCGCCTCCGGTCCTCACGTCTCGCTTCACACGATCGATTGAGGAGCGCCGCAGCTATGCGTCCGGCAAGCGGCAATCCATTGCGCTGTTCGCCTGTAGCAAGCTCAGACACATTCTGCAGAAAACAAGAAACGCCGCGCTGGTCACACGCGGCCTATCGGCTGGAACTGCTCGATCAATTGCGCACGAAATAGAGCGGCGTTCTCAATGTCAGCTGATAGGACGGCTTCGGCACCCACATGATCTGCGCCGTGACCCCGAACAGCCGATTGTCATTGTCGTCCATCCGGTCGAGATCAAGCCGGACGACGGGCTCGGTGAAGGACGGAACCGGCGTGAAGTTCAGGAGCTGTGCGCCGCCGAAATGCTGCACTCCGACGCGGCCGGTGAATTTCCAGTTGCTGGGCCACTGATAATAGCCGCCGACATAGCCGATGATATTGGGGTGAATCCGGGCGAGCGCGGTCGCCACTTCGACGCGGGTGTCCTGGATACCGGCCAACACCCCGCGCGTTTCGTCTTTGTCGAAGGCGTAGCCGAGCTCGACAATGTTGTTGAATGTCGTCGTCCCGGTCGGCCCGTTGGGGATCGACTGGGTGATTGTGGATTGCCAGGTGATGGTCGGAATTGAACCGCCATTCTGGCTGTAGACGTCTGCCTGGAACCCGACGTTCCAGCTGGTGATATGGAAGGACGACCAACCCTGTGTCTGGGCGTAGGTCGTCGTGCCGGAAACCCCGGCGTAGAGCGAGACCTTGTCGGTGACATCCACGGTCATCGGAAGATCGACGGCGACGGATTGCCGGGAGGGCAGGGATACGCTCGTCGGAAGCGTGGTGCTGTTCGCGAGCGCCAGCGATTGCAGCGCGGTGGAGAGAGCCGAGCTGCCGAAGCCGATCGGTAAAGCGCCGGCCGGCACCGTTGCGTAGCTGGTTCGCAAGTCGAGATAGATATTCGGCGTCGCGCCTATCGCTTTCGTGGCGCCGCTGTCGTCGTCGCCATCCTTGCCGAACGCTGGTCCGGTGAAGCATGCGCCGATCAGGCAGGCCAGGACGAGCTTCGGCAACACCAGGGCTCGTAGAACGAGATGGTCGAAACGCGAGGGGAGACTGGCAGGACCTTCGGGCTCTACGTCCATTTCGTCCTCGCGCTAGCTCACGAGATACTTCGCCACCGCCGGCTCGTTCCATTCGATGCCGAGCCCGGGACCGCGCGCGGTCACGGAGCCCTCGACGATCTCGGCAGGCCTTGCCAGGATCGCGCCGGCGAAATCGAGGAATTCGAGCCAGTGCGCGGTCGGCGTCACCGCGAGCAGATCGAACGGCGCGACCGGCCTGCCGGCCAGTTCGCGACCGATCTCCTCGATCAGATAACAAAGCGGGTGAAGTGTGAGCTTGCTGTAGGCGAAGATGTAGGTGCGGCCGGTAACGCCTTGATCGGTCTCGACATCGATCAGGACCAGCGGACCGGAATCGATCACGCCGAAGGCGGTCCTCACCATGCGCTTGAGCGGCACGACGACCCCTCGCGCCTTGACTCCGCGGATCGCTGCAACTGTCTGGCTCATGGATGTTCCCTGCGCGCTTCCCGGAGTGCTTCCTCTTCTTGTTATTGGACACTGTACCATCGGACGAGCCGCGGTGCGGCCCAATCGGTCGCGACCTGCTCGATCAAATAGCGGCCCGGATATTCGGCGAGGAAGGCGATGCGCTGGGTCTGCCCCGGTTCGACGGCGAGCGTGTCAAGCCAGAACGGCTTCCAGCCGTCATCGAGCTTGTCGAGCAGACGGAAGTGATGGCCGTGCAGATGAAAGACGCTGGCGATAGCGCCGCGATTGGTCAGGGTCAGCACGACCGGCCGGCCGGCCTTGGCCTGAAAGGTGGGGGCGGCCGACGGCTTGAAATCCGCCGTGCGGAACCACTCGGTCGGCGTGCCCAGCGCCAGCTCGAATCTGGCGGCGCTCCTGAGATCGAGCTGGGCGGGCATGTCGTTGCCCGGGAGCGGCGGCGCGGGCGGGAATGGCGCGGGGCGGATCGGCGGTTCGTTCGAGACGATGAGCTTGCCGACCGGGCGAGCCTGCTTGCCGTCGTGCAGCAGGATCGCGAAGCTGGTTCCGGCCGGACCGACCGGATCGACAAAGACATCGGTTCGGCTTCCGGGCGCCAGCACCAGCGCACCGTTGCGGGCCGGGAACGGTTCGGCTGGCTGGCCGTCGATCGCCATCACCCTAACGTCGAGGTTCTCCAGCTTGACCGCCAGCACACTGCGCTGGCTCCCGTTGATAAAGCGGAGTCTGAGCCGGGCATTGGCCGGTGCCGAGACTTCGTATGAAGTCTTGCCGTTAATTGTATGAAATAGCGTCGATTCCTTGGGATCGTTCCCTGGCGGAATCGCGGTTCCGTCCGGCAGCAGGCGCCACTCCTCGATCAGCAACACCTCGTCGCGATCGACCGCGATCGGCGAGGTGCCGGTGACGATCAGCGGGCGCGGGCGGGCCGGCACCGTATCGCCATCGCCGAGCAGCGGCTCGCACAGGAAGGTACCGGCATGCCGGAGCGGGAGCTGGAAAGTATCCTTGGCCCCGGTGGCAAGCGGCGCGCGGGAGGCCAACGGCTCCGCGGCCGGGTTGCCATCAAGCCCGCGGCAATCGAGCGCGGCGGCGACCGGCAGCTCGTTGCCAAACGTGACGTCGAGGACCTCGCCGCGCCTGAAGCGGAGGTCGCCGCTGCCGAGCGACCAGACGGGCGTGTCCGGCCCGTCAGGGCGAAGCACGATGCGATCGATTCTGGCCTGGAGCGCGACCGCCGTCCGTCCCTGGGCCGAGACCGTGGCCGGCCAAGCGGGGCAAAGCGCCGCGGCGCCGAGGGCGGCCATCAGGTCGCGCCGGCTGAGCCTAAATTCGGGACTTGCTACGGGGCTTGCCATCCGGCCGATGCGGACCATTTTCAAGTGTACCTGTCCAGTCGCGATCAGTCGCAGGCGGGCTCTCCAGCGGCCATTTTTTTGCTGCGAACCGGTGGGCGCATGTTATAAGCCCGGCCGCCCGCGGCATCGCGGCCGAACTGGGATGCTTTTCGCGCGGGCGTGGCGGAACTGGTAGACGCGCTGGATTTAGGTTCCAGTGACGAAAGTCGTGGGGGTTCGAGTCCCTCCGCCCGCACCAAGCGCTTACAGCGTTTGCATGACGAATTCTTGGAGAACCTTGGGCCCGCAGGGGACGAGGGTTCGCCGAACCCACAGACGTCAGGCCGCAAGGCTTACCGTCGAACAGATTGAACACTGCCACGGCCGCTCGGGCCGCGGCAAAAGCGGAAGAAGATTGATACCATGCAGGTCACCGAGACCCTCAACGAGGGACTGAAGCACGAATTCAAGATCAGCGTTCCGGCATCCGATCTCGATGCCAAGGCGGACGCCAAGCTGGTCGACCTCAAGGACAAGGTCCGTCTCAATGGCTTCCGTCCCGGCAAGGTGCCAGTGGCGCATCTGAAGAAGATCTACGGCCGCTCGGTCATGGCCGAGACCATCGACCAGACCATCAGCGACACCAACCGGCAGCTGTTCGAAGATCGCGGCTTCCGCCTTGCCGGCGAGCCGAAGATCACGATGCCGACCGAGAAGGACCAGGTCGATGAATTGCTGTCGGGCAAGACCGACCTGACCTACACGGTCGCGATCGAGGTCGTGCCGCCGATCCAGCTCGCCGATTTCAAGTCGTTCTCGGTCGAGAAGCCGGTGGTCGAAGTCTCCGACGCCGACGTCGACGACGCCATCAAGCGCATCGCCGAAGGCAGCCGTCCGTACAACGCCAAGGCCGAGGGCACCAAGGCGGAGAAGGGCGACCGCGTCACCATCAGCTTCAAGGGCACCATCAACGGTGAAGCCTTCGAGGGCGGCACCGGCGAGGGCATCCAGGTCGTGATCGGCGCCGGCCAGTTCATCCCGGGCTTCGAGGAGCAGCTGATCGGCATCGGCTCGGGCGAGACCCGCACGCTGAAGGTCTCGTTCCCGAAGAACTACCTCAACGACAAGCTTGCCGGCCAGCCGGCCGAGTTCGAGACCACCGCGACGCTGATCGAGGCGCCCGGTGAGGCCACGATCGACGACGAGTTCGCCAAGACGCTCGGCCTCGAGTCGCTCGACAAGCTGAAGGAAGCCGCGCGCGAGCGCCTGACCGCCGAATTCGCCGGTGCGACCCGCCAGAAGGTCAAGCGAGCGCTGCTCGATCGTCTCGACGAGAGCCACAAATTCGAGGCGCCGCCGTCGCTTGTCGCCGAAGAGTTCAACCTGATGTGGAACTCGATCAAGGCCGAGATGGACTCGACCGGCAAGACCTTCGCCGACGAGAACACCACCGAGGATGCGGCCAAGGAAGAGTACCAGAAGATCGCCGACCGCCGCGTCCGCCTCGGGCTCGTGCTGTCGGAGATCGGCGAGAAGAACAAGATCACCGTGACCGACGACGAGGTCTCGCGCGCGGTGATCGAGCGCGCGCGCCAGATGCCCGGCCGCGAGAAGGAAGTCTGGGATTACTACCGCAGCAACGCGCAGGCGCTGGCCCAGCTCCGCGCCCCGATCTACGAGGACAAGGTCGTCGACTTCGTCCTGGAGCTCGCCAATGTGACCGAGAAGAAGGTCACCAAGGACGAGCTGTTCAAGGATGAAGACGCCGAGAAGACTGCCGCCTAATTCCGGCACCTCGCGTTAATGATGAACCGCGAAAGCGCGCCCGGCGAGGATCCCCTCGCTAGGCGTGCCGCCGCGAATCGGCTTGAACGTCTGCGACCTGCCCAATTGGCTAGTGGCGGCCTTGTCGGGCGGAAATTGGCCCATATCTGGTTTAAGCCTTGAGCCAACCAGCCTCGAGCCGGTAGTCTTGGACGAAGCTAGTTCTGGGCAAAGTTCTGCATCACCCCTAACCCCTGGGTTCTTTCATGCGCGATCCCGTTGAAACCTACATGAACCTCGTGCCGATGGTCGTCGAACAGACCAATCGCGGCGAACGCGCCTACGACATTTTCTCGCGCCTTTTGAAAGAGCGCATCATCTTCGTCACCGGTCCGGTGGAAGACGGCATGTCGACCTTGATCGTCGCGCAGCTCCTGTTCCTCGAGGCCGAGAATCCGAAGAAGGAAATCTCGATGTACATCAACTCGCCGGGTGGCGTGGTGACGTCGGGCCTTGCGATCTACGACACGATGCAGTTCATCCGTCCGCCGGTGTCGACGCTGTGCACCGGGCAGGCGGCCTCGATGGGCTCGCTGCTGCTTGCGGCCGGCGAGAAGGACATGCGCTTCACGCTGCCGAACTCCCGCATCATGGTGCACCAGCCCTCCGGCGGCTTCCAGGGCCAGGCCACCGACATCATGCTGCACGCGCAGGAGATCCTGAATCTCAAGAAGCGCCTCAACGAGATCTACGTGAAGCACACCGGCCAGACCTACAAGGCGATCGAGGACGCGCTCGAGCGCGACAAGTTCCTCACCGCCGAGGACGCCAAGGCGTTCGGTCTCGTCGACAAGGTCATCGACAAGCGTCCGGAAGATCCGTCGGCCGCAAAGGCTGCCTGATCCCGACAGGCCTCCCGGGGCGCCGGTGTGATCTCCACATTGGCGCCTCACATAATCGGCAAAAGCAGGACGGGCGGAGTACCCCGCAAGTGCCTATGCGCGGGCTGAAAGTTCCGCTTTCGTGCTCATTGGCCGGCGTGGTAATCCCGCAACGTTCCGTGGATTTCGACGCGTATTCCACGTGCGATCGTGGAAAATCACGGTATTGTCACGGTCTTGAGCCGGGCATCCGATTAGCGAATTCTTGATAGTCGGGTGCCAGCATGGTTGGCTGTAATGCATCGGCTATGATCGCGGAGATTCGAATAAACCGTGATTGGCACGGTCAGTATTGCGTAGGGTCTTTTTTGGTACGGAATTTGCTCTATCTACCCAAGACCCCGGTTTTGTGCCGGATTGGGTCGATCTGGCAAACAAGATCGAACGGCGGACGGAGATAAGGAATGAGTAAGGTCGGCACGAGCGACGCCAAGAACACGCTATACTGCTCGTTCTGCGGCAAGAGCCAGCATGAAGTTCGCAAGCTGATTGCCGGACCGACTGTCTTCATTTGCGACGAGTGTGTCGAACTCTGCATGGACATCATTCGTGAGGAGAACAAGTCCTCGCTGGTGAAGTCGCGCGACGGCATTCCGACGCCGAAGGAAATCTGCAAGGTCCTGGACGACTACGTGATCGGCCAGAGCCATGCCAAGAAGGTGCTGTCGGTCGCCGTTCACAATCACTACAAGCGGCTTAACCATCAGACCAAGCACAACGACGTCGAACTGGCGAAGTCGAACATCCTGCTGATCGGTCCGACCGGTTCGGGCAAGACGCTGCTCGCGCAGACGCTGGCCCGCATCCTCGACGTGCCCTTCACCATGGCTGACGCGACGACGTTGACCGAAGCCGGCTATGTCGGCGAGGACGTCGAGAACATCATCCTGAAGCTGCTGCAGGCCGCGGACTACAATGTCGAGCGGGCGCAGCGCGGCATCGTCTACATCGACGAAATCGACAAGATCAGCCGCAAGTCGGACAATCCCTCGATCACCCGCGATGTGTCGGGTGAGGGCGTCCAGCAAGCACTGCTGAAGATCATGGAAGGCACGGTGGCCTCGGTCCCGCCGCAGGGCGGCCGCAAGCATCCGCAGCAGGAGTTCCTGCAGGTGGATACCACCAACATCCTGTTCATCTGCGGCGGTGCGTTCTCGGGCCTCGAGAAGATCATCTCGGCGCGCGGCCGTTCGACCTCGATCGGTTTCGCGGCGCAGGTGCTCGCGCCGGAGGATCGCCGTACCGGCGAGATCTTCCGTCACGTCGAGCCGGAAGATCTGCTGAAGTATGGCCTGATCCCGGAATTCGTCGGCCGTCTGCCCGTCGTTGCGACGCTGGAGGACCTCGACGAGACCTCGCTGAAGAAGATCCTGACCGATCCGAAGAACGCGCTGGTGAAGCAGTACCAGCGGCTGTTCGAGATGGAGAACATCGAGCTGACCTTCGCCGACGAGGCGCTTGGCGCGGTTGCCCGCAAGGCGATCGAGCGCAAGACCGGTGCGCGCGGCCTGCGGTCGATCCTGGAGAGCATCCTGCTCGAGACCATGTTCGACCTCCCGGGCCTGGAAGGCGTCGAGGAAGTCGTGATCTCGCGCGAGGTCGTCGAGGGCACGGCGCGTCCGCTCTACATCTACGCGGATCGTTCCGACCGCGCCGTCGAGAGCAGCGCGAGCGCCTAACAGCACGCGTCTCGAACCGCTAAAAATTGCACGGCTGCCGGGCGATCCGGCGGCCGTTGCGGCGCAATAACAGCGCCGTTATGGCATTGCAGTAAATGCCTGTTTAGCCTGAATTTCCCGGCACTTCTCAGACTTGACACCCCCCGGCCTGATAGCCACCTAATGCTATCGGCGAGGGATCTCGTGCGTTGAGATTCGTCGCTTTTCGATGCGGAATAGGCGGCTGCTGACGGCAATCTTTTTCCGGATCACCAAGGCACCTTGTGGCGGTTGCGCAAGCAGGCGGACTGCGAGCAAGGGGGCAAAACAAAAGGATAAGGCCATGACGACCTCAAAACCCCGGCCAACGATCGTCCACGGCGAAAGCCACTCCTATCCGGTGCTGCCGCTCCGCGACATCGTCGTCTTCCCGCACATGATCGTGCCTCTCTTCGTCGGCCGCGAGAAATCGATCCGCGCGCTCGAAGAGGTGATGAAGAACGACGCGCTGATCATGCTGGCGACGCAGAAGAACGCGTCCGATGATGATCCGGCACCCGATTCAATTTACGAGACCGGCACGCTCGCCAGCGTCCTGCAGCTCCTGAAGCTGCCCGACGGCACCGTCAAGGTGCTGGTCGAGGGCCTCGAGCGCGCGCGCGTCGAGAAGTATTCCGACCGCAGCGAGTATTACGAGGCGACCGCGGTCGCGCTCTCCGACACGGACGCCAACTCGGTCGAGGCCGAGGCGCTGGCACGGTCGGTCGTGTCCGACTTCGAAAGCTATGTGAAGCTGAACAAGAAGATCTCCGCCGAAGTCGTCGGCGTGGTTCAGGCGATCACCGATTTCGCCAAGCTCGGCGACACCGTGGCTTCGCATCTTGCGGTCAAGATTGCCGATCGGCAGGCGATCCTGGAGACGTTGTCCGTCACGCAGCGCCTGGAGAAGGTGCTGGGCCTGATGGAGAGCGAGATCTCGGTGTTGCAGGTCGAGAAGCGCATCCGCTCGCGCGTCAAGCGCCAGATGGAGAAGACCCAGCGCGAGTATTACCTGAACGAGCAGATGAAGGCGATCCAGAAGGAGCTCGGCGACGACGAAGGTCGCGACGAGCTGGCCGATCTGGAGGAGAAGATCTCCAAGACCAAGCTCTCTAAGGAAGCGCGCGAGAAGGCACAGCACGAGCTGAAGAAGCTGCGCCAGATGTCGCCGATGTCCGCGGAAGCGACCGTCGTGCGCAACTACCTGGATTGGCTGCTGTCGATCCCGTGGGGCAAGAAGTCCAAGGTCAAGAAGGACCTCGAGGCCGCGCAGGCGGTCCTGGACTCCGATCACTACGGGCTCGAGAAGGTCAAGGACCGTATCGTCGAGTATCTCGCGGTGCAGTCGCGCGCCAACAAGCTGACCGGACCGATCCTGTGCCTGGTCGGACCTCCCGGCGTCGGCAAGACCTCGCTCGGCAAGTCGATCGCGAAGGCGACCGGCCGCGAGTTCGTGCGCGTGTCGCTCGGCGGCGTGCGTGACGAGGCCGAGATCCGCGGTCACCGCCGCACCTATATCGGCTCGATGCCCGGCAAGATCATCCAGTCGATGCGGAAGGCGAAGACCTCGAATCCGCTGTTCCTGCTGGACGAGATCGACAAGATGGGTGCCGATTTCCGTGGCGATCCGTCGTCGGCGCTGCTTGAGGTCCTGGATCCCGAGCAGAACTCGACCTTCAACGATCACTATTTGGAAGTCGACTACGACCTGTCCAACGTGATGTTCATCACGACCGCGAATACGCTGAATATTCCGGGCCCGCTGATGGACCGCATGGAGATCATCCGGATCGCCGGTTACACGGAGAACGAGAAGGTCGAGATCGCGCGCAAGCATCTGATCCCGAGCGCGCTCTCCAAGCACGGCCTGGACTCCAAGGAATGGTCGATCGACGACGCGGCCTTGCTCTTGATGATCCGCCGCTACACCCGCGAAGCGGGCGTGCGTAACCTGGAGCGTGAGCTCTCTACACTCGCCCGCAAGGCGGTGAAGGAGCTGATGATCTCCAAGAAGAAATCGGTGAAGGTCACCGAGGCGAACATCGAAGAGTTCCTCGGCGTTCCGAAGTATCGCTTCGGCGAGATCGACGACGAGGATCAGGTCGGTATCGTCACCGGTCTGGCCTGGACTGATGTCGGCGGCGAGCTGTTGACCATTGAAGGCGTCATGATGCCCGGCAAGGGCAAGATGACCGTCACGGGCAACCTGCGCGACGTGATGAAGGAGTCGATCTCGGCGGCGGCGTCCTACGTCCGCTCGCGTGCGATCACCTACGGCATCGAGCCGCCGATGTTCGACCGGCGCGACATCCACGTTCACGTGCCGGAGGGCGCAACCCCGAAGGACGGTCCGTCCGCAGGTGTTGCGATGGCCACCGCGATCATCTCGGTCATGACCGGCATTCCGGTCCGCCACGATGTCGCGATGACCGGCGAGATCACGCTGCGCGGTCGCGTGCTGCCGATCGGCGGTCTGAAGGAGAAGCTGCTGGCCGCCGCGCGCGGCGGCATCAAGACGGTGCTGATCCCGGAGGACAACGCCAAGGATCTCACGGAGATTTCCGATGCGATCAAGGGCGGCATGGAGATCATTCCGGTCTCGCGGCTGGATGAGGTCGTCGCCAAGGCGCTGACCCGTGTGCCTGCGCCGATCGTCTGGGAAGAGGAGACCAGCAAGGTCGACGTCAAGCCCGACGCTTCGGATGAGGCGTCCGGCGGCCTGACGGCGCACTGAAGCCAGCTCCAACCGAAATCATGAAACGGCGCCTTCGGGCGCCGTTTTGTTTTGGTGGTTCGCAAGTGAGGTACGGACGCCCCGCGGATCGTCTTGCTTCAATCCTTCGGCGGCGCGAGCCACTGCAATTTCCGGTTCTCGCGATGTCCGCTTTGTCGCTGTAGCGGCCGAGTTCGTGCGGCAGCGCAATATGTCGCGATGGGCCAAATCCGGAAATGGCCACCGCGCCTTTGCTCATCGGTTCGTCGGCGGGCACGAGCAGACCAGGTCAATTGGGGCAATGTTTGGATATGATCGTTGCGGGCCTACGCACGGTGCGGGACAATTGCGATCGTTCGAAGAGCAGGGAGGAATCTCCATGTTTCGTAAGCTCGTGATTGGCGCGTTAGGCGTCATGGCTGTCTTGTTCTCGACGACGGCATTCGCGCAAGGTACTGCGGCCGACGCCAAGGCCATGCTTGAGAAGACGGTTGCGGCCATCAAAGCCGATAAGGCCAAGACGCTTGACCAGATCAACAAGGGCGAAAACGGCTTCCTTGCCGGCGACCTCTATCCGTTCTGCTTCAATCTGAGCGACGCACTCCTCGTCGCGGTCGGCAATCCCAACGTTAAGGGGCTGCTCGGCAAGGATGCGAGGACATTCAAGGACCCCACGGGCGACGTGTATGGCCCAAAGCTCTTTGACGCGGCAAAAGAGGGCCAGGTCAATGAGGTCAGCTACATGTCTCCCAAGGCCGGCGCTGACAAGACGTGGGTGCCGAAGGCGAGCTTCGTGACCGCGGTCGCCGGCCTTGGATGCGGCGTCGGTTACTACAAGTAGTCCGACCAAACCAACCGTCATATGGGCGCCGAACTGCCGGGCTCCGGCGCCCACACAATGCGTGACCGGTCAGTTCCGAAGCCCTTCACTCCGCATGTGCGGTTTGCCATCGAAGCCGGTCAGTTTTTGATGTCCGTCTCAGGTCGTCTTCGACGGAGCCAGCGCGCTGCGCCTCAATGAGTCCGCATCCTGGTTCTTTCTCTCGACGACGAAATTGCCGATCGCCCCACACGCCATGAACACGCTGGTGCCGAGGAACACCGCGCGCATGCCGATATGGCCGCCGATGAATCCGCCGGCGAGCGGGCCGATCACCTGGCCGGCATATTGCGCCGAGATCGAGTAGCCGAGCATGCTGCCGGTGACTGCGTCGGGCACGTTGTGCCGGATCACGCTGGCGATGCAGGGCAGCAGGCCGCCGAGCGCGAGCCCCATCAGGAAGCGGAGCAGGATGAGTTGCCAGCCGCTGACCACGAAGGCCTGCGGGATCAGCAGCAGCGCCGAGGCCGCAAGGCAAACGTTGATGATCCGCCAATGGCCGATACGGTCGGCCAGCTTGCCGAGGTGCGACGACGACAGCAGGCTGCCAAAGGCCGCTGCCGACATCACGAGGCCGGCCACGAACGTCACCTGCGGCGCCTCGACCAATTGCGCGACGTAAACCGTGATGATCGGCTCGATCGACATGTTGGCGACCATCAGCAGCAGGCCGGTGCCCCACATCGCGATCACAGGGCGCTTGTCCGGAACCAGCGACCAGCCGCCACGCGTCTTGCTGCCTTTCGACGTCTTCGGACGTGCCTCCTCGCGGATCAGGAAGGTCGTGCCGAGGAAGGTGATGAAGATGACGCCGCCGATCAGGAAGAAGGTCGCGCGGATGCCGATCAAGCCGGGCAGGACGCCGCCGATCAACGGACCGACCAGGCTGCCGGCCATGATTCCGGCCGACAAAACGCCGATCGCCCAGCCGGAGCGCGCCTTCGGCGTCTGCGCGGCGACCAGCACCGTCGAGCCCGAAGCGTAGCCGCCCAGCAGGCCGGTCAAGAGCCGCAGGCCGACCAACTCATAGACATTGTGCGCCATGCCGATCAGGGACATGGCAAGCGCCATGCCGAGGCTCGCGCGGATCAGCATCAGCTTGCGGCCATAGCGATCCGCCAGCCGTCCCCACAGCGGCGCCGTCAGCGCCGCGCTGAAGAAGGTTGCACCATAGGCGATGCCCGACCATTGCACGATGGCGGCATGATCAGTCACGCCGAGCTGCTCGACATAGAGCGGCAGGAACGGCAGCAGCAGCGTCATTCCCACAATGGTCGTGAAGGAGCCGAACACGCAGACGATCAGGTTGCGTCTCCAGGGCCCTATGTCGAGCAGGGCCTCGCGATCGATTTCGATGTTCATGTCAGCGCAATCCGATCACGGCGAAGCCGCGCGCCCGCAGGCCGCGGCGGTCCTCGTTCAGCGAATGCAGCAGGCGATCGCGGGTGTCCTTGATGTGATCGGCGGCCTCGCGCGCGGCGGCTTCCGGATCGTTGGCCTTGATGAAGCCGAGGATGCGCCGGTGCTCGCGCCAGGCCTGCTCGCGCGAGGGTTCGGTCCACACTTCGAGCCAGCGCGCTCGTGACAACCGGGTCATGGCGCCGGCGATCGCCTTGACGATGAAGGGATTGCCGGAGAGCCGCGCGATCTCGACATGGAAATCGGTGCCGACACGATGCCATTCCTCGCGCGGCGCGCCGGACTGGCAGGCATCCAGCATCTCTTCGACGCCGGCGATGTCGGCTTCGCTCGCGCGCGCGCAGGCGAGGCGGACGGCGGTCGTCTCCAGCGGGATCCTGAACTCCGCCAGCGCTTCCAGCTCACCGAGGTCAATCGGTGCGACGATCCAGTTGCGGCCGTCGCGGCGGACCAGCTCTTCACCCTCGAGCCGCACCAGCGCGGCGCGGATCGGCGTGCGCGATCCCTCGAACCGGCTCTCGAGCCAGCGTTCGGTCAGCCGCTCGCCGGGGCCAAGATCAAGGGAGAGGATCATCTCCCGGAGTTGGTCGTGGATCTGGAGCATCTGCGACATGGCGTTATCCTTGGGCGGCCTACAGCGCGTATCCCGAATTGGTATCCCAAACAATCCCGAATTGGGATACCAGCGTTGTCCGGATAGGACACTGGACGGTGGCGCGGGGCTGCAATCGAGGGGAACGACCTCTCGGCGACCGCCTTGTTGCACGACGCCGAATTGGGAGAACGCAGATGCAGATCGACGGGCAATGCCATTGCGGGGCCGTGACCTATCAGGCCGAGATCGATCCCGAACGGGTGTCGATCTGCCATTGCACGGATTGCCAGGCGCTGACCGGCTCGCCCTATCGCGTCACGGTGATTTGCGCTGTCGAGCAGGTCCGGCTGACCCATGGTGCGCCGAAAGTGTACGGCAAACGCGGCGATAACGGCCGGATCCGCATCCAGCATTTCTGCGGCGATTGCGGTTCCCCCTTGTTCACCAGCGGCGAGGATGGAGGTCCCGACGATTGGGGCATTCGTTGGGGCAGCATCCGCCAGCGCGGCGAATTGACCCCGCGACGCCAGGTCTGGTGCCGCTCCGCCGCGCCCTGGATCAACGATCTCGGGGGATTGCCGGCACGGCCAAGGGATTGAAGCTTTGCGGCCTTGCACCTCGGGGGTGGGCGAGGCTAAAGAGGCGCGCAGGTAGGGGCGGTTAGCTCAGCGGTAGAGCACTGGTTTTACACACCATTGGTCGGGAGTTCGATCCTCTCACCGCCCACCATTCGGCGCTTACTCGATGACGGACGCCCGCAGGATCCAGCGCTATTGCTGAAGCATCCTGATTGTCGAGATCGGCCACTTCCCGATATGCCCCGTGATCGAGATGCGCAACCCGTGTGACTCGTCGAGAAACACGCCGTCGACGGTTCCCGCAGTCCCGTCGGTGAGAACTGCGGCCCTTCCGACCAGTTCTGCTTCCGCTTGCACATGCTCGCGCAGGATGATGGTGGCGCGGTGTTTCACGAGCTGCAAAGCGGCCTCTGGTTGAAGAGCCCTACGTAGCAAGGCCATTGCGCGGCCCTCTGTGAGCGCGTGGAGAGGGCGCGATCCCGACCGTGGGCTAGTATGTGGGGTGGCCGGGACCGCGCTTGCTCCGCGCTGGCCGGTCAAATGTCAATCGTTGGCCGATGGCGCGAAAGGTGCCGAAAGTCACGTGCGCAGGTTTGATGCCGGCCTTGCTGCGATGCTATTCTCTCCGCCTAACCCGGGAACTTGATGCATGCGCAAAATTGCCGCGATTTTACTCCTCACCATGATTGGCGGACCTGCACTGGCGCAGTCGGACCATGTTCAGCGCTATCGCGAAGAGGTCGAGAAGTCGCCTGCCGATGCGGCCAACGAGGCGCGGCAGCAGCGCGCCTACCAGCGCGCGCTGAGCGGTGTGCCGGACCAGAAGCCGACCGACCCGTGGGGCATTGCGCGCCCCAATGAGGGGCAGGCCGCCTCGAAGGGGAGCGCCGCGAAGGCGAAGCCGGCCAAGCCCACGAACGCAGCCGCCAAGTAGTCAGCGACGAAGTAATCAGCGAACGCGGACCAGGTCGATGAAATACTACGTCTGCAAACTGACCGGACCGCGCCCGACCTTCCCGCAAGACATGACGCCGCAGGAAGCCGCCATCATGCAGGCGCACGTCGCCTATTGCGGCGAATTGCTGCAGGCCGGCAAGGCGCTGATCTTCGGGCCGGTCGCCGATCCCGCCGGCGTCTGGGGATTGGGCGTGCTGCAACTGTCCGATGATGCCGATCCGCAGGAGATCGTCGCCAACGATCCCGTCACCAAGGCTAATGCCGGGTTCACCTATCAGGTCACGCCGATGTTGCGCGCTGCGACGCGCGAGAGCTGCTAGCATCGGCCAAGGCTTCCCAACAAGGCTTCTCAACAAGGTTTTGAGCGCATGAACGCTGGTCACCCGCAGAACGCCGATCAAATTGCATATTGGAACGGGCCGGGCGGTCAGCGCTGGGCCTCAAGACAGGCCGCGCAAGACATCGTGCTGCAGCCGGTGCTTGACCTGCTGATCGATCGCGCAGCACCGAAAGCCGGCGAACGCGTCGTCGATGTCGGCTGCGGCAGCGGCGCCTCGAGTTTTGCGCTGGCGGCAAAGGTCGCGCCCGCGGGCCACGTGCTTGGCGTCGACGTCTCGGAGCCGATGCTGACGCGGGCGCGGCAAAGCGCGCCGCAGGGACTGCCGGTCGAATTCACGCTCGCCGATGCGACGGTGTATCCGTTCGCCCGCGAAAGTTTTGACTTGTTGGCCTCGCGCTTCGGCGTGATGTTCTTTGCCGATCCGGCGGTGTCCTTTGCCAATCTGCGCAAGGCGGTGAAGCCGGCCGGCCGTCTTGCCTTCGCGTGCTGGCAGGAGCCGCGCGAGAATCCGTTCTTCATGGCGCCGTTGCAGGCGGTCTACAAGCACGTGCCGAAACTGCCGCAGCTCGGCCCCGAGGATCCCGGCCCGTTTTCGTTTGCCTCCGAAGCCCGGGTGAACCGGATCCTGGACGAGGCCGGCTTCTCCGGCATTGCCATGGAGCCGTGCAAGGTCGAGCTCGATGTCGCGACCGGCCGCGGCATCGATGCGGCGATCCAGGGCGCGCTCGAGATCGGGCCGGCCAGCCGTGCGCTGGAAGGCCATCCGGATGACGTGCGCGCCGCCGCGACCGCGTCGATGCGCGAAGCGCTGGCGCCCTTCGTCAAGGGCGATTCCGTGCTGCTGCCGGGTGCGATCTGGATCGTGACCGCACGGGCCTAGGAGAACGAGTTGGTTGTGCCGTCATTGCGAGGAGCGTAGCGACGAAGCAATCCGTCTATCCGCGCGTCGAGATATAGATTACTTCGGTTCGCTCGCAATGACGGGGAGAGAGTTGCGACGAGCCTACGCCCGCTCTTCCCAGATCATCGCGAGATGCACGATGGTCTGCACCGCCTTTTCCATGTCCTGCCGGCTGACCCATTCGAGCCGCGAATGGAACGCGTGCTCGCCGGCGAAGATGTTCGGGCAGGGCAATCCCATGAAGGACAGCCGCGAACCGTCGGTGCCGCCGCGGATCGAGGTCTTCACCGGCGTTAGTCCCGCGCGCTCGATCGCCTCGATCGCGTAAGCGACGATCTGCGGGTGGCGGTCGATCACCTCTTTCATGTTGCGGTACTGCTGCTTGACCTCCATGCGGTAGGTCGAGCGCGGATATCCCTTCATGACATCCTTGGCGATCGCTTCGAGCAGCACTTCCTTCTGCTTCAGGCCGGCTTCGGTGAAATCGCGCACGATGAAGTCGATCCGTGCGTGCTCCAGCGCGCCCGAGATCGCGACCGGATGCAGAAAGCCTTCCTTGCCTTCAGTGGTCTCGGGCGAGCAGGTGTCCTTCGGCAGGCGATCGACGATCGCAGCCGCGATCTTGATCGCGTGCTCCATCTTGCCCTTGGCGAAGCCCGGATGGGTCGCGACGCCTTCGACGATGATGCTGGCTCCGTCGGCGGAGAAGGTCTCGTCCTCGATATGGCCCGCGGTCTCGCCGTCCATGGTGTAGCCGAAATCGGCCCCGAGCTTCTTGATGTCGACCTTGTCGACGCCGCGGCCGATCTCCTCGTCCGGCGTGAACAGGATCTTGATGGTGCCGTGCTTCACCTGCGGATTGGTCATCAGGAAATGCGCGGCATCCATGATCTCGGCGAGGCCGGCCTTGTTGTCGGCGCCGAGCAGGGTGGTGCCGTCGGTCGTGATGATGTCGTTGCCGATCTGGTCGGCCAGCGCTTCATGCTCGGCGGCGCGGATCACCTGCGAGGCGTCGGCGGGCAACACGATGTCGCCGCCGCGATAGTTCTTCACGACCTGCGGCTTGACGTTCTTGCCGGTGCAGTCGGGCGAGGTGTCCATGTGCGAGCAGAAGCAGATCACCGGCACCGTCTTGTCGGTGTTGGCCGGGATCGTTGCATAGACATAGCCGTGCTGATCGAGATGCGCGTCGGCGATGCCCATCGCCAGAAGCTCGGTGACCAGCAGGCGGCCGAGATTCTTCTGCTTCTCGGTGGAGGGGCAGGTCGGCGAATCCGGGTCGGACTGGGTGTCGATCACGACATAGCGCAGAAAGCGCTCGGTGACGGTGTGCTTGAAGTCGAGAACCGGTGCCAGCATGAAGACCGCGCAGGGGTAGGGACGAGGACAATGCGCCTTGGCGAAGTTGGTTCGTGCAAGCAAACCGGATCAAGGCGAACTGGAGACAATCCTATAACAGAAAAGCGCCACTCCGGGGCCGCGTCACGAGCCGGAATGGCGCTTTGATATCAACGGAGAGTAAAGCCTTAAACGGCTTCCTTCAGCTCCTTGGCGGCGCGGAAGGCGACCTTCTTGCTCGCCTTGATATGGATCTGCTCGCCGGTCGCCGGGTTGCGACCCATGCGGGCGGCGCGCTTGCGGACCTGGAGGATGCCGAGGCCGACGATCCTGATGCGCTCGCCCTTCTTGAGGTGCTTGGTGATCCGGGTAACCATGTCGGTCAGGATCGCCTCGGCCTGCTTCTTGGACAGCTCCTGCTCTTCGGCGATGGCCGCCGCCAGGTGCTTCAGCGTGATCGTCGCCGGGGTCGCTGCTTTCTTCGCCATGTGTGGCCCTCCTCGTTGCTGAATGGCTGGATTGCTTGCGTTCGCGCGAATGGCATGCCGTTCGCGTCGGAAAAATGCGCCCGGAAAAGTCCTGAAACCGCCGGTCCCGGGAACGGGCAGCACCGGGCCGGCCACAGGAAACCCAGACGTATCAGGCCTTATTTGATTCGGGGCTTTGCTGACTACGCCGTTTCGCCTGAAAACAGGCTACAACTCGCTACTACGGCGCAAAAGCGCCTGCACTGTGCAGGGATCCGCAACGCGCTTGACTATCGGGATGCGGGCCTTTATGCCCTCGGTCCTGCGCGGATCAATCCGAAGATCGGCATCCGCGGGAGTAGCTCAGTTGGTTAGAGCGCCGCCCTGTCACGGCGGAGGCCGCGGGTTCGAGTCCCGTCTCTCGCGCCAGTCTTATCAAGCACTTAGCCCAAGTTCCAGAATTTGAGACGTGCCGCACGGCGCGCCGTCACGACGCTTTGGACGCCCTCTGTCCGGGCTCGGCGGCACGCATCTTCGAGACCCCAAAACAATCGCGCGCCAAGCTCTCCTCTTTCAGACGATTTCAATCGCCGGTTCGCTCCCGGCGATCGCATGATCATCATTCACGCGCGCAATCCGGCGTCCGGCCACGCCTGACACGATCAGCCAGGTTTCCGGCTGTGCGCCTTCTCCGATGACGACCGTTGCGTCCTGATCCTTGAGCGCCTGGAGTGCTTGGATGAGCTCGCGGACTTTCATCGATACGATTCCTGGAGGCCGCACGGCTGGAGCGCCTCACGCGAGCATCAGATAGGCGAACGCGGTAGTGACTATCACCACCCGGATCGGCGAGAATGGAAGCAGCGCAGGTCCCGGTTCACGTGCGCAGCGTAACGCGCCAGCCTGACGTCAACCTTACTTTGCTGGGCTGAAGTCCAGCCGATGCCGTCGCTGCTGTATCCGGCGGAACCAATCAACTACGTCAGGTTGTCACTTTTCGGCGTTACACTTGATGAAGGCGGTCGCAAGGCTTGCAGGCAAGGCTTGCAGCAAGAGCCGCGTGCGCGGTTCCGCCGCGTTCCGGAACTCACGCGTATGATGCGTCTTAAAGTTGCCGGAGAATTCACCGACAGTTTCGGAAACATTCAGATGACGCTGGCGCGGCAAGGACCGACAAACAGAACTGGAGACGTGCGGATGGATTGGAGCCTGTGGCTGAACGAATACTACAAGGACGAGCTGGCGAGGACGGAGGCCGCGTGCGGAAGGGGAGAGCCTGCGTACGAAGCGTTCAAGTGGATCGACGATCCCTATCTTTGGAACGTGCTGCTCTGGAAGGAGTATGATGGCTTCGACGCCATCAAGGCGACGATTCCCGATCCGCCTGACGCCGGCACCCAGAAGAACTGGAGCGGTCGTTCCGGGATGGAGCTCGGCGCTGCGGTGATCGAAACCTATCGGCTCATGCACGACAAGCTCAGGCTGCATCTGGACAAGCCATTCGAAGAGTGTTCGGTGCTGGACTATGGTTGCGGCTGGGGCAGCGTGCTCAGATATTTCATGAAGGATGTGCCGCTGCGCAATTTGCATGGCTGCGATCCTCACAAGGGCATCATCCAGGTCGCACAACGCTCCAACCCTCGCGCCGATATCGTGCTGTCGGACAGCCTGCCGAAGCGTCTTCCATTCAACCAGAAATTCGATGTCGCCTACGCGCTGTCGATCTGGACGCATCTCTCCCCGGTCGCGAGCGACGTATGCCTCGACGCGGTCCATGCTGCGCTGGAGGACC
>NZ_JASGSR010000140.1:0-19535 GCF_040446015.1 Bradyrhizobium sp. INPA03-11B | reverse complement strand
CTGACGTCGATGTTCTGATTGGCGCCTTGCGCCACGCCGCCGACCACAAAGTGACCGCTCGCCGGATCGGACGTTGAATCCCAGAACTGATAGGCCGTGATCGAATCACCATCGGCGTCGCCGACCGAGAACAGGCTGGAGGCCGCGAAACTCTCGCCGTGGGCGGCGTTGACATCCGAAGCGGTCACCACCGGAGCGTGGTCGATTGGCGCGTTGACGTGGAATTCCTTCCAGGCGCCCCACATCGTGCCGTCATTGGCGCGCACCCAGAGGTCGTCGGAGCCGGAGCCGCTCTGGAAGCTGGTGCTGGCGAGTTGCGCGGCGCTGACGTCGATGTTCTGATTGGCGCCTTGCGCCACGCCGCCGACGACGAAGTGGCCGCTCGCTGGATCGGACGTTGAATCCCAGAACTGATAGGCGGTGATCGAATCGCCATCGGAGTCGCCGACTGAGAACAGGCTGGAGGCCGCGAAACTCTCGCCGTGGGTGGCGGTGACATCCGAAGCGATCACCACCGGAGCGTGGTCGATTGGCGCATTGACGTGGAATTCCGTCCAGGCGCCCCACATCGTGCCATCATTGGCGCGCACCCAGAGGTCATCGGAGCCGGAGCCGCTCTGGAAGCTGGTGCTGGCGAGTTGCGCGGCGCTGACGTCGATGTTCTGATTGGCGCCTTGCGCCACGCCGCCGACCACAAAGTGACCGCTCGCCGGATCGGACGTTGAATCCCAGAACTGATAGGCGGTGATGGCATCGCCATCGGCATCGCTGGCCGAGAACAGGCCCGTGGCCGCGAAGATCTGGCCGTGGGTGGCAGCGACATCTGAAGCGGTCGCCACCGGACCGTGCTCGATTGGCGCATTGACGTGAAACTCGACCCAGTTGCTCCAGAGCGTCCCGTCGCTGGCGCGCACCCACAGATCTGCCGAACCCGAACCGCTCTGGAACATGGTGCTTGACAACTGAGCCGGCGTGACGTCGATCGCGCTGCTGGAGCCCTCGACAACGCCATTGACGATCCAATGTCCCGCTGATGGGCTAGATGAATCCCAGACCTGGTAGGCTGTAATGGCGTCGTTATCGGCATCGCTGGCCGAGAACAGGCTGGTCGCCGCAGCGATTTGATTGTGGATCGCAGCATAATCGGACGCAGCCACCACGGGCGCGTGCAGGTCAATCGGCGACGTGACGGTTGTCTTGGCCCAGGGGCTCCAGACGTTGCCATCGAAAGCACGGACCCACAGATTATCAGCGCCGCCCGAACCGCTTTGGTAACTCGCCAAGGCCAATTGCGACGCGGATACAAGGTTATCCTGCTGCGCAGCCAATATCTGACCGTTAAGAGTGACGTGGCTGCCGCCCGTCCCAGTGTCCCAAACGTCGTATTGCGTGATCGTATGGCCGGGCGATGCCGATCCGCCAAACAGGCTGGTGAGCGCAAAAGTCTGTCCGCGCGTTGCGCTGACGCTTGCAGACAGCGGGCTGACGATCACTTCGGTGGGGAAGTTCGTGACGTCGATGCTCAGCGTACTCGTGGGATCGCCTCCGACGATCCTCCAGCCGTCATCGACGGTGAATCCGAAGGTCTCGGTCGCCTGCTGGCCCACGGCGACGGCGCCGGCATTCGGCGTGTAGGCGTACGATCCATCGGCATGGACGACGAGCTGGCCGTAGACGCCCGCGACAGTCGTCGTGCCGTTGACGTTGTAGCTGTGCGTCGTTCCGTCTGAAGTCGTGACGCTGACGGCGCTCACCACGGGATGATCGCCATCCGGGTCGGTGGTGCCCGACAACAGGCCGTTCGCCGCCGCGGTCGTCAGCGGTTGCGACACATCGGCCGTTGCGGTCTGGGCCGTGACCACGGGGGCTCGATGTGGGAAGACCTGAATGACCAACTCAGCGGTGTCAGTCGCGCCGTGCGGGTCCGCCGCCGTATAGTAGAAGATCTCGTTCACGGACTGATGGCGATCGAGCCCGATAAGCTTGGCTGGATCCACCACGTAGCCGTAGGTGCCATCATCGTGCAGGGTGAGCGTGCCGTAGAGGCCGGCGATGCTCGCCTGGCCATTGATCAGCGGCGTTGTGCCGGCGACGCCGGTTGCGGCTGCGCTGACGATCTTCAGCAGCGCCGCGTCGCCAGGATCGGGGTCGGTCGCCCCCGCCAACAAGCCCTTGTCGCGCGTCGTCACCGCGACGCCCGCCGACGGCCCGGTGAGGGGTTGCTGGTGGCTGAAGTCGTAGAGTGTCGGCGGGTCGTTCTTGCCCGTAATGGTCACCGTGATCGTGGTGGTGGCCGGCACGACCTGGGGGTCGCCGACCGTCACGTTGTAGGTTTGTGTCAGGGTCTGGCCGGCCGCCAGCGACGCCGCATCTCCGCTGTTGAGCGAGAACGTCCAGCCGATGTTGCCGTGCGGCCGGTCGCTGTAGTCGAAGGTGATCGTTCCGAGATAGCCGCTGCCAAGGGGGGTTGCCGTCGCCGTGTTTTGGTAATTGGCGCCCGACACGTTGGGCCCGCTCGCCGGGTCCGGGTCGGTGAACGTGATCGTTCCGCTGGTCGTCGCGACGAAGGTGACCGGCTGAAGGCTGATCCCGTCGATATGCGTGGCGCGATTGTCGGAGGCGCTCGCTTTGAAGACGTTGACGTTCAGCCTCGTTGATGTTGCCGCACTGTTGCCGGAAGCCGGATCGTGGAGAATCTCGACATAGTGGGTATAACCACGGGCGTCCGTCGCGACCGCCTTGGCGTCCCCGGTTCCCACCCCATAGAGTGAGTTCTGGATGACAGTCGCGTAGGGACTATCGCTCCACCAGTCCAGCTCGTAGTAGAGGCCCGGCTGAACCGCAACGGTCTGGCTAAGGGTGACGTTGTTGTTAGTCCCGGGCGCGAAGCTGAACGCATAATTGCCGTCGTGCGGATCATTGGCTGTGACCGACGGTGTCGGGCCGCTCCCCGACACGGTCCAACCGGTCAGATCGCCGGTCTCGAACGAGCCGTTGGTGAGGAGGTTCGACGGAGCGGGAGCCGCTGTCCGCAAATCGATGGTGCCCGTCGAGGGTGCCGAGGTGATCACCGGCGGATCGTTGATGGGTGTGATCTGGGCGCCCGTCGTCGCCGAGACCGTTGCCATGCCGTCGGTGACAGACAGATTGAAATGGGCTCCGTAAAACCCATTGTTAAGGTTCGAATAATCGATGGCGAGGTTCGGAGTTGCTGTGAAGACGAGCCCCTGCAGATCGGCCGTGACGGATGCGGCCGAACCTGATGTCGTGTAGGTGCCCGTCGAGGCGTTGAACGTGCCGGCGCCGAGATTCGAGAGCGTGCCGAGCGCGCTGTTGAACGTCAGCGTGACATGCTCAATATCGCTCGTATTGGGATCCGAGATGACTGCGGTCGCGAATGGATGGATCGACTGCTCGTCCGTCATATTGCCTTGGACGAGGCCCGTGATGGACGGCGGAGAGTTCGTTCCCGTGAGCGTCACGGTCACGGTCTGGTGCACGACCGAACCCAGGTTGTCGGCAAACGCAACGTCGTAGCTTTGCTTGATGGACTGGCCGGCGCCGAGGTAGCTGATGCTGTTCCAGTCCGTGAGGGTATAGGTCCAGCCGAGCGTGCCCTCGCCGCTGGTTCCGTCGCGCACCACGTTGCCGAGCGCGAAGGTGCCGACATAGCCGGTGCCCTCCGGCGTGAAGGTGGCGTTCGGCGTGACAACCGGGTCGTTGAACGCAATCGTTCCCGAGAGGATGGACGACTGTGTATACTCGATCTCGTGAACCGAAACATTGTCGAGATGGACCGGCGCAGCCCCCGCTTGCGTCGCCGCGTCAAATTGGATCGTCGACAACACGCTGCCCGGGAGCATCATCGAGTAGGTGGCATAGTCCTGCCCGGCCTGAAGGGTCCATTGCGACTTGAAGGCCGGCGGATTGTTGATGTTTGCATACGCGGCGAGCCAGAAACTGGCGGCCTGCGCACCTGCATCGTTGTTCGCAACCGAGAACGTGATCTGGTACCACTTGCCGGCACTGACCGCGACTGACGGCTCGAGCCATGCCGCGGCGTCGCCCGAGGTGAGCTCGGCAGATGACGACGAACCGACGCCCCCGCCTCCGACGGTCACGGTGGCGTGCTGTCCATTGTAGGTCCAGCCGACGAGGCCCTGCTCGAAATCGCCGTTCTGGACGAGGTTCGGGCCGAGTGTGGCAGCGTTCGCACCACCCGAGGCCGTGGTACCTGCCGCCTCGATCACCGGCGCCGTGTTCGCGGCGGGCTCGATGAGCGTCAGGGTCGCAGTCGCGCTATGCCCGGCGCCGTCGCTGACAGTGTAGGTGAAGAGGTCGGAGGCGGTCGTGCCGACGGGCAGGTTGTCGAAGGCGGCATTGGGGGTGAATGTGTACGTCCCGTCCTGCTTGACGAACAGCGTGCCGTAGGTGCCGGCGATCGTGGCGCCGTTGGTCGGGTCGACCGCCACGGCCGGCCCGTTCGCGCCGAGCTGGATAAAGGTCACGACGAGGTGGTCGTTCGGGCCGCCGAGGTCGTTGGCGAGCAGGCTCGCGCTGCCGGCCTGCGGGATGCCGGCATCGGCCTTCACGCTGTTGACAATCGTCTGGGTGTCGTTTTGAGGCTGCAGCACGATGTGGACGGTCAGTCCGCTCGACGCGCTGCTCGTGCTGCCGGCGCGGTCGGTCGCCGTGACCGTCACGGTGTGGTCGCCATGGGCGAGCGGTGAGGTGACGATGCTATAGGCGCCGTTCGCATCCGCCACGCCGTGTCCGATCACGGTGCCGTCGGTGTCGTAGAGCGTGACGGTCGAGAGCGCTTCCGCAGTGCCGGTGAACTTCGGCTGCACCAGGCGGGTGATGTCGTCGCCGCTCGAGGGGCCGGTATCCGACGCAGGGTCGAGGATCGGTGCTGCCGGCGTCGCGGGCGCCTGCGTGTCGACCGTGATGGTGCGGGCCGCGGAGGGCGCGCCGATGTTGCCGGCCGCATCGACCGCGCGCACCGTCAGCACATGGGTGCCGTCGCTCAGCGACGCATCGAGATAGTAGAAGCCGAACGCCGACGCATAGTTCGCCGCACCCAGCAGCGTGTTGCCGTCATAGACGTAGAATGTCGTGTAGGGCGGGTCGAGCGTCGGCAGGATGGTGATGTAGTTGACATTCGTGATGTCGCCGATCGTGGAGTTGGTGAAGATGCCGCCGTGCTTGACAATCCCGAACTGCGGAGGTGGGCCGGGCGGCGTGCGATCGACGGTGTAGGTGTCGCCGTAGCTCGTCGAGACGATGTTGCCGGCCGCGTCGGTGCCTCCCGTCGAGACCAGTTGCAGCGTGCCGTCGCCGGTGCCGGTCGCGACTGTGACGATATAGTGGGTCGCGTCGGTCGCCACGACACCCTGGATCGAAGCGCCCGTCGGCCCGTTCGCGATCAGTGCGAAGGAACTGGCCGAGATGCCGTTCACCGGCTTGGAGAACGCGACGGAGTAACCGACCAGGGCGAGATTGGTGGTGGCCCCCTGAATGCGCGTGACCGTCGCAACCGGCGGTGTGTGGTCCACCTGCACGGCGTATGGGTCGGATTCCGTGCTGGTGTTGCCGGCCGCATCGGTCGCCGTCGCCCAGAAATAGTAGGCGTCGCCGTAAGTGTTGTTCGGCGTCGGCTCCGTCACGGTCCAATGGCCGGCCCCGTCGGCAATCGTCGTCTCGTAGGTCGCGATGGCATAGCCAAGGCTGTAGTTGAACGGCCCGGCATAGAAATCAGGCCGGTAGGGGACGGCGTAGACCGTGACCGTGCTGCCGGCCTCGGCTGTGCCGGTCAGCACGATGTTCTGCGCGTTGGTCAGGTGGTCGCCGACCGTGCCCGTATCCGGCGAGAAAGCAGCGATCGTGGGCTGGGCGGGCGGATCGCGGTCGACCGCGTGTGCGGCGAGCGTCGCGCCGGAGGATGCGATTGGATTGCCGACCGCGTCGGTGATGACGGCATTGGAGGCAAACGCGAGCGCGAGGCTGCCGGTCCCCGATATGTCGCTCAGGTGAACGTCGTAAACCGTGCTCGAGAGCGCCGTGACCGAAAGGTTCGCGCCGGCCGTGCCGGTGTGGTTGAGCACGAAGTCATTGGCACCGACGCCCTGGACCGCCTCGCTGAAGGTGACGGTGAAATCGGCGGCGGCGGCGCCGAGCGCCCCTGCCGCCGTCGTCGTCAGCACCGATGGCGGCGTCTTGTCGATCGTGGTGGCCGCCGACGTGATGGTGGTGACGGCGACCGGATTGCCGGCGGCGTCGGTACCGTGCGCCGACGTATAGCTCAGCGTCAGCGTGCCGTCGCCCGAGCCGGTAGCGATGGTGACATCATAGCGTGAGGCGGCTCCGTTCGCGCCCGCATTGAGCGCAGTGAACCCGGTCACCTTCGCGCCGGTCGGTCCTGACGCCAGCACGCTGAAATCGCTCAGCTGGATGCCCGCGACCGGAGCGGAGAGCGCAAGCGAATAGTGCAACGTCGTCGCATTGGTGACCGCCTGACCGAGCGCTGTCAGGCCCGAGACCGTCGGCGCTGTGGTGTCGATCGTGATATCGAGCGGGGCCGACGCCGGACTGACATTGCCGGCTGCATCGGTCGCCGTCGCGACGAAAACATGCGTGCCATCGGCGAGGATGCTCGGGACCGTGAAGGTCCAGGTCTCGCCCGTCGGCAATGACGTGCCCGTCTCCGGCGTCGTCAAGGCGTTACCGGCAAGCACGCCGTCGATATAGATCTTGACGGTCGCGCCGTATGCGGCCGCTCCGGTGATGGTCGGCGTCGCGTTGGAGGTGACATTGCCGCTGCCGCCGATACCGGTCACGGAGGTGGTCGCGAGGCGGGTCGGCGCGGCCGACATCACGTCGAGCAGGATCGAGGCTTGCGTCGTGCTGGAAGTGGCGAGACCGATATCGGAGTGCCCGTCGCCGGTGACATCGCCGAGACCGGTGACGGTCAGGTCCTGGTTGGTCCCCGGGGGCAGATCGATCGCAAAGCCGTTCAGGCCGTTCAAATTGGCGACGTCGATGTTTCCCCATGCGCCCTTATGGCCGAGGATCACATAGGCCTGTCCGCCATTATGAGTCGGATCGCCGACGATGAGGTCGTCGATGCCGTCACCGTTCACGTCGCCCACGTGGCCGACGACCGACAACGATGCATCGCCGGTGGCCTTCGAGTTCGTGATCACGAACCCGTTGGTGCCGTTGAGGTCGCTCGGCATGAGGTGCGCCGGGAACGCGCCGGCATGGCCGAAGATGACATAGGCCTTGTCGCCGGGACCGCTGATCAGGATGTCGCCGTAGCCGTCGCCGTTGATATCGCCCGCCGCGACGACGTGTTGCTCGCCAGTATCGAAGCTGTCGTAGTTGGAAGAGCCGAACGTGAATCCGTTGGTGCCGTTCAGGTTGCTGATGTCGAAGCTCGCGGGACCGGTCGCCGTCGTCGCATGGCCGAACACCACGTAGGTCGGTCCGGCATTGCCGATCGTGATCGCAACGTCGGAGTAGCCGTCATGGTTGACGTCGCCGAGCCCGGTGACCTGATAATTGTAGCGCCCGTTATAATCGGCCGGTGTGATGATCTGCAGGCCGGTCGCGGCGGTCAGATTGCCGACATTGACGGGCGTGTTGCCGGTGGTGCCGAGCTTGCCGTAGATGATGTAGGCGCCGCCGACGCCGCCATTGCCGTGGGTATCCAGCGAGCCGACGATGAAGTCGGGGATGCCGTCGCCGTTGAAGTCGCCCGCGCTCGCGACCGACGTGCCGAGCGAGCCGTATTGGGTATTGCCCTGAATCGCAAAGCCCTGCTGCGGCGTCAGATGGTTGACGTCGATATTGCTCAGCCCGCTTTTGCTGCCGTAGATCACGAACGCCTCACCGACCGAGTACTGGCCGTTGAGATTGACGCCGGGGGTACCGACGATGAGGTCGTCGATCCCGTCGCCGTTCACGTCGCCGGCGGAGGCGACCGTGATCGTATTGCCGCTGCCCGCGAAGAGGCCGTCGATCTCGAAACCGTGGCTGCCAAGCGTGCCGACACTGGCGGGGCCACCCGGCCCCCCGTATTCGACATAGACGCGTCCGCTCTGCGTCCCGTCCGGATTCTGGACCAGCACCGAGTAGGCGACATCGGCGCAACCGTCGCCGTTGAGGTCGCCCGCGGCCGCGATCTTGGCGCCGAGGAAGCTCGTATTTGCGGGCGCCGTGACGGTGACGGCCTGCGCGGACGACAGGTTCGCGACCTGGATCTCGGGCTGGAACGCGCCAGCAGGCGCGCCCAGATCCGCCTGCGACGGATCGATCGTGATGGTGAGCGCACCCGAGGGCGAGGTGGTCTGCCCATAGGCGGACAGCTCAGCCGTGATCTGATGCTGCCCGGCGCTGAGCGGCGTCAGGACATTGGCGCGCCACACGCCGCTCGGCGTGACGACGGTGGTGGCCGCGAGTGTCCCGTCCACGAACAGCTCGAGCGTCTCGCCGGCTTTGCCTGTGCCGATGAAGCTCGGGGTCGTGTCGGCGGTGAGATTGTCCGTACCGCTTGGGCCGGTGTCCGAGGCGAAGACGAGGTCAGGCACCGAGGGTGCCGTCGTGTCGAACGGCTTGACGATATCGACCGCATCGCTGGTCGCGTAACTCTGGCTGAGATTCCCGGCCGCGTCCGTGCCGCCGGTGCCGTTATAGGTGAGTTGCAGCACCCCGTTGGTTTGCCCGGTATCGAGCGTCACGAGGTAATGCGCGTTGGCTTGCGCGGTGCCGGCGTAGTTCGGATCCAGTGCGACTGATTTAATAAAGGCGTGCAGCGGCACCTGGTTGTGCGGGTCCCGGATCGTCAGATCCGACAGGTTCAGACCGTAGACGTTCTCGGAAAATGTCAGATCGTAGGTGACGGTCTGGCTCGTAACGACGGCAAGCCCGTTCGCGTCCGCGCCGGTGACGGTGGAACGATTTCGATCGAGCGCAAAGCTGCTGACGGTCGGCGCGGCCTGATCGACGGTGACTTGCAGCCGGTCGGTAAAGTGGAACTTATAGTCTTCGTTAAAGACGCCGCTGGCACGTTCATATTTAATGTTGTTGAGGACCGCGCCCCACCCGTCATTGAGATCGACTTGGGGATCCTGGTAGACGACCGTTTGGCTATAGTCGAAGGTGAGATCGGCGGAGAGGTTGTGAACGATATCAAGACCGCTGGTCGGTGTCGGCAGATTGACCGTCACCGTCGTATCGTAGGCGGCAAGACCGTTCACGTAGTGGAGGGTCGCCTGATAGGTGCCGACGACTTGACGGGCTGATATCAGTTGGCCGGATATCGGGTCGACGTACGTGTAGCTATCCGTGATGACGATCGGCCCCGGCGCAAAGAAGTTGATATGGAGCTGGATCGTGCTGTCGTTGGTGATCGCGTCGGAACTCGAGATGCCGGTGTCGGTGCCGTTGACGAGGCCTTCGATTCCGTAATTCACGGACATGCCGCGCACTCCAATATGTTCGAGCGTCGCCGTTGAACAGCGCGCACGCGACCGCTTGACGGACGCGCGCGTGTTCGCGGCCCGTCTGAACCCTTATTGAAAGCGGTTTGAAATGAGACCAGTAACCTGACGAGCGGGAATCGCGACCTCGGAGGTGCTTGCTACCCGGCTTGCTCGCACACCGGACCGCGACTGTCGTCAACGGTTGCAGCCTTATCAGACAGCGCATCGTCGCGGTATGGAACAATTTGCGTGGATCGGAAAACTCGCAGGTCACCACAATCACTTGCGCGACACCTCTCCCCGCAAAAATACGGATCCTGCCAACCCTTGCAATCGAGGGCCGGATTGCGAGGCGACCGATTGGACAACCAGGAGCAGCCCCCCGTTCCGCCGCCGTCCGGTCACCGCCGCCGCGCGTGGCGCTTATTTCACGGGTTTCCTCCAGGGAACGTTGAACCGATTGGGTTTCACCGATATGCACCCGCATCGATCCGCGAGGCCCGCAGATGCAGACTCCTCCCCTACCCGTCCTCGGCACCATCCACTCCCCCGAAGAAATCCTCGCCCATCCACGTTTCCCGGCCGCCCGCGCGGCCTTCATCGACGCGGTGCTCGCGTTTCACGAGGGCGATCAGTTCACCAGCCGGCTGATGGTCGAGACGATGCGACAGGTGACGTTCAGCCTGCTCGTGATCCTCCATCTCCGCCATGACGAAAGCGACCGTTCGACATGGCCGACCCCGCAGCGGCTCAAGGCTGTAATAGCGCCGTACGGCTTGGCGAGCCCACGCCGGATCGACGCGTTGGTGGCCCGGCTCGTGCATCTTGGCTATCTCGACTCCCGCCCCTCGGAGCAGGACGGGAGGGTGCGCATTCTCACGCCAACCCCCAAGATGATGGCGCTCGATCGGGAGTGGCTGGTCTACAATTATGTGCCGCTGAACGTGATGTTTCCGGGCGACTATGCCGAGCCGATTGCGCGGGATGCTCCGTTCCAGAGCGCCCAGCGGCTGGTCGCTCTCGAGTTTTCCGCGCATGGCGCAAACGTCATCGCCAGCAATCCGCCGGTGATGCGGTTCATGCACCGCGATGCCGGCATCCTGGTCCTGATCAAGCTCATGCAGATGGCCGCCGAAGGTAGCGCCAAAGATGGCGCCAAGGATGGCGCGAAGGGTCTCTCCTACTCGGCGATCGGCGTCCGGTTCGGCATCTCGCGGACTCACGTGCGGGCGCTGCTGGAAGACGCGGCCGAACACGGCGATGTGAGCCTTTCCGGCCGCGGCGGACGCCTGGTCGAGCTGAGACCCTCGATCCTGCAGGCATTCGACCGCTTCCTCGCCGACGCGATGTCGTCGCACGACTGGACCTACAAGCTCGCGCTCGAACGGATGCGGAAGGGGTAGCGGCGGCGGCCGCGGGACCCGACCTTTCCCGATCAATTGCGCCGGCGTGAAGGCGCGAAGCCCGACCGAACTGCGCAGCCTCATTCCGGCTGCGCAGATTTTCCGCGTTAGGAATCCTACACCAATTTTTCCATCTCACGAATCCACGCAAAATGTTCCATTGGTGCGGTTGAACTTCCTGCTTATCCAGACGGACACACGACAGATTGCGTCGCTTCGGGTCCGAACAAAAAACTGATCCTGGCGACCGATATCCACGCTAACGCGTGCGTTGATCACCGCATGCGTATTTTTGAAGCGAACTTGATGTTTTGATCTGGAAAGATTGGAAACGCAGTGGCTCAATCAGCTTCGGTCCTCGCAGGCTATTCAAAGCGATCTCAATTCACGGCGGGTGGTTTGCCGCTTGCCGGCATTTTCCGACTGCCGCTGATTTGGGCCGAGCGCTCGCGTTTCAGGGCAAGGCTGCGGGACGATCTCAAGAACGAGCCGCATATCCTGGGCGACATCGGCATTAATCTGTGTGACGCGCAGGCCGAAGCGGCCCGGTTTTTCTGGGAGCCGGTCTTGCTTACGAACGACTGAAACCATTTCGCAACGAGATCGGAATGGCCACGGCCGACGAGCAGATCTTTGGCCACTCCACGAAGATGCGCTCATGCCGGCACCAATCGCGCGTTAGGCCCTGGTACGGGCGCCGCGGATCGCACTGTCATCGCTTTGAGCGGAGCCTTGTTGACCGGCATCCAGGCCGATGACAGCGGCGACCATCACCATTTCAATGCCGCCGTGCGCACCGGGGCGTCCCACAGCGCGGTCGTCTCGGCAT
Source organism: Bradyrhizobium sp. INPA03-11B (assembly GCF_040446015.1). Lineage (NCBI taxonomy): Bacteria > Pseudomonadati > Pseudomonadota > Alphaproteobacteria > Hyphomicrobiales > Nitrobacteraceae > Bradyrhizobium > Bradyrhizobium sp. INPA03-11B. Next base: position 7,821 of record NZ_JASGSR010000140.1, on the reverse strand, counting down.
CGAGCAGGCTCACCGTGAGCGAGCAGCCGGCCATATCCAGCGAGGTGACGTAGCTGCCGACTAGCGAGCGCGCGATGCGCAGGCCGCGTTGCTCGAGCATGCGGCGCGCCGCGTTGTACATCAGATAGAGCTCGATCGTCGGCGTGCCGCCGAAGCCGTTGACCAGCAGCAGGGCCTCGGAGGCCGCGGGGGCCGCGAGATCGTCGGCGATGGCGGTCGTCATTTCCGACGCGATCGCGTCGGCCTGTGCGAGCTTGACACGGCGGCGGCCCGGCTCGCCGTGGATGCCGACGCCCATCTCCATCTCGTCCTCGCCGAGCGCGAAGGTCGGCGTGCCCGCAGCAGGCACCGTGCAGCTGGTCAGCGCCACGCCCATCGAACGGGTCCGCGCGTTGACGCGCTCGCCGAGCGCGACGCAGGTCGCAAGATCGGCGCCCTTCTCGGCGGCGGCGCCGACGATCTTCTCGACGATCAAGGTGCCGGCGACGCCGCGGCGCCCGATGCTGTAGGTCGATTTCTCGACCGCGACATCGTCGTCGGTCACGATGGTGGCGGTACGGCCTTCCGCGATCTCCGCCGCCATCTCGAAGTTCATGCGGTCGCCGGCATAGTTCTTGACAATGAACAGCACCCCGGCATCGCCCGCGACCGCCTGCGCGGCCTCGACGATCTGGTCCGGCGTCGGCGAGGTGAACACCTGTCCGGGACAGGCGGCATCCAGCATGCCGTGGCCGACGAAACCGGCATGCAGCGGCTCGTGTCCGCTGCCGCCGCCCGAGACCAGCGCGACCTTGTTGCGGTTCAGCTCGCGGCGGCGAACGAATTTGCGCTCGGCGCCCAGCGTGACCAGATCGGCATGCGCCGCCGCGAAGCCGTCGAGGCTTTCGCTGAGTACGTTGTCGACCGCATTGATGAACTTCTTCATGGTGTCCTCCCCGCTTCGTCGGTCCGGCGTTTTCGCCTATTTTTCCTGCATGATGCCGATCAGGCGCCGCGTGAATTCCTGCAGCAGCGCGTCGAGCTCGGCATTGCGTTTGGCGCTGCCGAGATCCGGCAGATGCAGCGTCAGCGTCCGCTCGTGCGATCCCTCGCTCAGCCGGCCGACGCGGCGCGGATGCGCCCGCGCATAGGCGCGCAAGAAGGCGGCCTTCGCCTGTGGCGGGAAGTGGCAGACATCGAAGATCGTGTTGAGATGCTGCACCGGGATCGGCACCGGATAGGCCGGATTGCTGATCTGGCTGACGAAACTGCGGTTCTTGCCCATGGCATGAGCGAGGCGCAGCCGCATGCCGGACGGGCGGCTCTCCAGCACTTCCTTGAAGATGCGCTTGTAGGCCGCAACCGCGCCGGCTTCGGGCGCTTCATCGGCCGCCGTGTCAGCCAACACCGCCTCCGCTGCTCAGCCGGTCGATGGTCTGCTTGATCTGCGCCAGCGCCGATGCGTTCACCGACAATTCGCGCAGGCCGCAATTCAGCAGCGCGGGAAGACAGCGCGGATCACCGGCCATGTCGCCGCACAGGCTGACACTGACGCCGGCGCGGCGGCCGTGCTCCGCGGTCCGCGAAATCAGTTCGAGCACTGCGGGATGCAGGGGGTCCATCAGGGGGGCAAGAGCTCCATTGGAACGATCGCAAGCCAAAACATATTGCGCGAGATCGTTCGAGCCGATCGAGAAGAACGCCGCCCGGAAGCTCGAAATCGCCAGGGCCGCCGCGGGGACTTCGACCATGATTCCCAGCTCCGGGAGCATCGCGGCAATGCCGTCCGCCTGCAAGCGCTGCACGACGTCGGCGAACAGCTTCCGCCCCGCCTCGAGCTCGTCAGCCTGCGTCACCATCGGGAACATGACCTTGAGATTGCCGCGCACCGCGGCGCGGGCGAGCGCGCGGAGCTGGATGGCAAAAATCTCGGGCCGGGCGAGGCAGAGCCGCAAGCCGCGGACACCGAGGAACGGATTGGCTTCTCCGTCGAAGGTAAAGCCGGGCACCGGCTTGTCGCCGCCGGCATCGAAGGTGCGGATCGTCACGGGGCGCTGGCCGGCCCAGCGCAACACCGCGTCATAGGCCTGGAATTGGGTCTCCTCATCCGGCAGCTCGCTGCGCCCGGCGAGCAGGAATTCCGTCCGCATCAGACCGATGCCGTCGGCATATTGCGCATCCGCATGCTCGAGATCGTCGACGCGCTGGATGTTGATCAGGAGCTTGATGTGCTCGCCGCGCCACGAGGCGGTCGGCCGCCGCAGGATCGCACGCGCGGACGCCCGGCTCTTGCGATGGCTCTCGCGGCGCTTCTCGAAGATGCGCACCTGCTCGGCGCTGGGATCGAGCTCGAGCGTCGCGCCTTCGCCGTCGAGCAGCGCCGTGGCGCCGGCATCCGGAATGGCGCCGAGCTGCACCACCATCGGGATGCCGCGCGCGCGTGCCAGCATCGCGACATGGCTGGTCGGACTGCCGTGCAGCAGCGCGAGGCCGCCGCCGCCGGACCAGTCGATCTCCAGGAAGCGCGACGGCGGCAGGTCGTCGGCACAGACGACGCCTCCGCTCGGAATCTTCAGCGGCTCGCCCGCGTCGCCGCGCAGGATGTGGACCACGCGGTCGCGCAGGTCGGCAAGGTCCGACGAGCGCGCCTGCAGATACTCATCCGCCGCCGCATTGTACTCCGCGATCTGCTCGTCGAGCGTCGAACGCCATGCGACGTCGGCAGGACGCCCCTCGCCGATCGACGCGAAGATCTGTTCGATCAGGTCCTCGTCCTCCAGCAATGCGACCTGGAATTCGAGGATCTGCGCGGCTTCGCCGCCGGCGCTGGCGGCAAGATCGGCGATCTGCCCGCTGGCGAGATCGATCGCCTTGCGCAAGGCAAGCGCCTCCTCGACCAGCGTGCCGGCCACCCGCTCGCCGCCTGCGCCCACATCGACGCGGACCAGCGGACCATGGGCAAAGCCGATCGAGGCGGTCCTGCCGCGGTAAGCCGATCCTGCAGCACCGCCCTGCATCTAGCCTGCTCCATCCGGGAAATCGCTCGCGACCAGATCGACCAGCGCCGCGACGGCGGCCTCGGCGTCGCTGCCGGACGCCTTGATCTCGATCGTGCTGCCGTGCGCGGCGCGCATCGCCATGATCTTGGCCACGCTCTTGGCGTTGATCCACTCGGGCGCACCCGCGACCCGCACCGAGATCTGGGCCTGGAACTTCTTGGCGAGCTTGGTCAGCTTGACCGCCGGGCGCGCGTGCATGCCGACCGCATGCACCAGCCGCACATTGCCGGTGAAGATCTGTCCGTCCGCTCTATCAAGCATGCTCATCATCCATTCATCGCATCGCCGACATCTCAGTCGGCAGAGAGTTCCTCGGCCACCGCCTTGACCTGGGCCAGCGAGCTGCCGCCTGCCGCCTCGGTCGCCGCCATCACGGCGCCCTCGACGATCGGCGCGTTGCAGACGACAACGAGATCGCGCCGCGCCGGCTCCAGCATCTCGACCGCCATTTCGCTGTTGGTCTCGGCACCGCCGAGATCGACCAGCACCGCGACGCCCTTCGGCGACCAGGCGGCATTGATGGCGTCGATGATCAGCGGCACGCTGGTGCCCAATCCGCCATCGGGATTGCCGCCGCAGAAGGCCACCTTGACCTCGCTGCCGACCATCTGCCGCACCATGTCGGCGGTTCCCTTGGCGATGTCGCTGGAGTGCGAGACGATCACGATCCCTACGGTGTCGGTCATGCCCGTGCCTCCAGGCCCGCGCACACCGCCTGCACCAGCACGCAGCTCGACCGCGCGCCGGGATCGACATGCCCGACGCTGCGCGCGCCGAGGAACGACGCGCGCCCCTTGGTGGCCTGCATCGGCGCGGTCCTTTCGACCGCCTCGGCCGCCGTGGTGCGCACCCGCGCAATCAGATCCGGCTGGCCGGCCGCCGACTTCAACGTCTCCAGCACGGGAACCAGCACATCCAGCATCGTCTTCTCGCCGACATGCGAGCGGCCGCGCGCGCTCACCGCGTTCACCGCGCTGCCGAAGACATCGGCGAGATCCTCGGGCAGGTGCTTGTCGTGCGAGAGCGCCTCACCCGCGGCGAGAAAGAAGCTGCCATAGAGCGGCCCGGAGGCGCCGCCGACCGTCATCACCAGGGTCTTGCCGATCATCTTGAACGCTTCGTCGAGCGGCTGCGCCGAGATCGCATCGAGCTTGCCGAGCACGGCCTCGCAACCGCGCTTCATGTTGGTCCCATGGTCGCCGTCGCCGATCGCCTGATCGAGGCTCGTCAGTTCCGGCGCGCTGGCGATGACCTGCTCTGCGGCCGCCTTGACCAACGATTTGAATGTCTCTGATGGCACCGACATCTCTCCGATCCTCTCGCCCCTCTAATGAACCGCCGCGGGGATGCGCTGCCCCGCACGGTCGAAACACAACGGACGCACCAGATGCAAGTCGACCTCCTGGCCGGCCTGCAGCGGCTGATGCGGATCCGCCAGCGTCACCAGCGTCTCGCCCTTATAGTCCAGATGAATATGATTCTGCTCGCCGAGGTGCTCGACCCGGTGCACGCGGCCGACCATCTGGCCGCCATTGCGCGCAGCGAGCTGAAGATGCTCGGTGCGAATGCCGACCGTCTCGGTTCCAGGCGGCATCGCGACATCGGCGAGCAGGCGAGCCGGCAGGAAGTTGATCTGAGGCGTCCCGAGCCGCGAGGCCACGTAGCTGCTGGACGGGCTTTCGTAGATTTCGCGAGGCGTGCCGAGCTGAAGCAATTGGCCGTCTTTGATCACGCCGATGCGCGAGGCCATCGTCATCGCCTCGACCTGATCGTGGGTGACATAGAGGATGGTTGCGCCGAGCTCGATCTGGATCCGCTTGAGCTCGAGCCGAAGCTCGCTGCGGAGCTTTGCGTCCAGCGAGGACAGCGGCTCGTCCATCAGATAGATCGAGGGATCGCGGACCAGCGCGCGGCCGATCGCCACACGCTGCATCTCGCCACCGGACAGCCGGGTGGCGCGGTTGTTCAGCTTGCTTGCGATGTGCAGCAGCTCGGCGGTCTGTTCGACCCGCTTGCGGATGATCGGCTCCGCCACCCGCCGCGCCGGAGAGCGCAGCGGAAACGCCAGGTTGTCGTAGACCGTGAGATGCGGATACAGCGAATATTGCTGGAACACGAACGCGATGTCCCGCGAGCCCGGCGGATCGTGGGTCACGTCGCGGCCGTCGATCATGACGGAGCCGGCATCAGGGCTCTCCAGTCCGGTGATCAGCCGCAGCGTGGTGGTCTTGCCGGCGCCGCTCGGTCCGAGCAGCACCAGGAATTCGCCATCGCTCACCGTCAGCGAGAGGTCGCGGACCGCTTCGACTGCGCCGAAGCGCTTGGTGACGTTGCGCAGGGTGACGTCAGCCATGGCGCGGGCCCTCCCCGTTGGCGGTCCGGATCGCAAGGCCGCTGCCGATGTCGAACAATGCCAGCCGCTCGGCATTGAATTCGAGCCCGATGGTTTCGCCGATCTGCACCGACGCACTGGAGGATAGCCGCGCCGCGACCCGGCCATAGGCCGTGTCGACGGTGACGATCTGGGTGGTGCCGAGATATTCCGCGCCGAACACCTCGCCGCGCACGGCGCCTGCATCGGCGAAGCGGATATGCTCCGGACGGACGCCGAGCGCCAGCGGCGCGTTGGCGCGATCCTCACGGATCTCCGGCACCGCAAGGCTGGTGTCGTGGAAGCTGACCGCGCGATCGCCGGATCGCAGGCCGCCCTCGAAGCGCAGGAAGTTCATCGGCGGCGAGCCAATGAAGTCGGCGACGAACATGCTCGCAGGCCGATCATAGACCTCCTGCGGTGTGCCGATCTGCTCGACCCGCCCCTTGTTCATGACGGCGATCTGGTCGGCCATCGACATCGCCTCGAGCTGGTCATGCGTGACATAGACCGTGGTCGCCTTGATGCGATCGTGCAGGTCGCGCAGCTCGCCGCACATCAGATGGCGAAACTCGGCGTCGAGCGCGCCGAGCGGCTCGTCCATCAGGAACGCCTTCGGCCGCCGCACCATGGCGCGGCCGAGCGCGACGCGCTGCCGGTCGCCGCCGGAGAGTTTCGAGGTCTTGCTCGACAGCAGATGCTCGATCCGCAGCATCCGCGCGGTCTCCTGCACCCGCTCGCGGATCTCGCGCCTCGCCATGCCCTGGCACTTCAGCGGGAAGCCGATGTTCTCCCCGACATTCATGTGCGGATAGAGCGCGAACAGCTGGAACACGAACGCGATATCGCGGGCGGCGGCGCGGTGGAACGTGACGTCCTCGCCATCGAGCAGGATCTTGCCTTCGGTCGGCAGCTCGAGGCCGGCGATCATGCGCAAGGTCGTGGTCTTGCCGCAGCCGGAGGGCCCCAGCATCGCGAAGAACGTGCCGTCGTCGATCGTGAAGGTCGAGCCTTCCACCGCGGTGAACTGATCGAACGACTTGCGCAGGTTTTCGATGCGGATCTGTGCCATGGCCCTATTCCGGAAAATGGCTGACGATGACGAAGCCGACCGTGCCGGCGAGGATCGTCACGAACGAATAGCTGTAGAGATCGATCGACCAGGGCTGCACCAGCATGATGATGCCGCCTCCGATCAGGGTCATCGCGATGGCCTCCCACGGCCCGCGGCGAAACCAACGCGCCACGCCACCCCGAGTTACGCCATCCTTGGCAATCACCGAGCCGCTCATTTGCGCACCGCTCCGAAGGTGATGCCGCGCAGCAGGTGCTTGCGGAGCAGCACGGTGAACATGACGATCGGGACGACGAACAGCGTGGTCGCGGCGGCAACCGCCGGCCAATCCTGCCCACCCTCGCCGATGATGAAGGGAATGAACGGCGGCATGGTCTGCGCCTCGCCGCTGGTCAGCAGCACCGCGAAGGCATACTCGTTCCAGGAGAAGATCAGGCAGAAGATCGCGGTCGCAGCTATACCTGTGACGGCCTGCGGCAATACCACCTTGCGCAGCGCCTGGAGCCGCGTATAGCCGTCGACCAGCGCCGCCTCCTCATATTCGCGCGGAATCTCGTCGATGAAGCCCTTGAGCAGCCAGACTGCGAGCGAGACGTTGACCGCGGTGTAGAGCAGGATCATGCCGAGCCGCGTGTCGGTCAGGTTGAGCTGCCGGTACATCAGATAGATCGGGATCGCGACTGCGACCGGCGGCATCATCCGCGTCGAGAGGATGAAGAACAACAGATCGTCGGCCAGCGGAATGCGGAAGCGCGAGAACGCATAGGCCGCGAGCGTGCCGAGGAAGACCGCAAGGAAAGTCGAGCCGAAGCCGATGATCAGCGAGTTGACGAAGCGCGGCACGACCTTCGACGGCCCGGCGATCACCATGTCCCGCTTGCGCACCAGCTGGTCGTACCAGGTCTCCGGCGGCGGCAGCTTGGCGATGAAGTCCGGCGTCTGGCGCGTCCGCACGGTGAACAGGTTGACATAGCCTTCGAGGGTCGGCTCGAAGATCACCTTCGGCGGATAGGCGATGGCGTCGCTCTGCGACTTGAACGCGGTGGCGACGATCCACAGCAGCGGCAGGATCGTGATCACGGCATAGAGGATGACAAGGCCGCCGGCGAACGCCTTGGTGCGCGGCGAGGCCTCGACGATCGAATGCGCGGTGGATCTGGTGGCGGCAGCGGTCATCGTTGCTTCACCTTGTTGAGCGTCTTGACATAGATGTTGGCGGCACCGAACACGGTCACGAACAGGATGATGGCGAGCGCCGAGGAGTAGCCGGTGCGCCACTTCTCGAACGCCGCGCGCTTCAGCGAGATCGACACTAGCTCGGTGGTCGAGCCCGGCCC